>JASFVD010000029.1:0-11656 GCA_050050015.1 Anaerolineae bacterium
GACGGTGTGCCTGTCGACATTCAGGAATTAGGCGGGCTTCGTCCCCACGAGCCGGCGCAAGCTGAGCGAACCTCGCCGGCGACTACAGGCGGGAACGGGCAGCGTCAGGGATATGCTGATGACCCGAGCCAGCTTGAGGCTCAGGGGTAAAGGTCCGAAGGAAAGAGAATGTCGGTAAGACTCGCTCAGGCAAAACGGGCGAAGGATGCTCACACCGCCGTCCTGCTCCGAAAACGCAACGTTGTGGGCGTTGGACTTGGCTACAAGATACGGAAAGGGGAAAGCACGGGAGAGCTCAGTGTTGTCGTGTCCGTGACGAGGAAGCAACCGCCCTCCGCCCTTTCTGCACGTGACCTGGTGCCGCGCACCCTCGAGAACATCAAGACGGACGTGGTCGCGACCGGCCCACTCCGCCCCCTCCCTATCGAGAGCACGGATCTGGGTCCAAGGGATCGGTGGCGTCCGGTCGTCCCTCCTGGCGTCTCGATAGCACACTACTTTGTCAGCGCTGGCACGTTCGGCTGTCTGGTAACCCGCGGAGACGAGTTGTTCATCCTCTCCAACAACCATGTGCTCGCGAACACCAACGTCTGTGACACGTGGGACCCTATCCTCCAGCCAGGGTCGGCAGACGGCGGTGGGCCGGACGACCGCATCGCCAGGTTGGCGGACTACGTGCCCCTAGTCTTCGAATCCGAGCCCTCGGAATGCAGTATTGCAGACTGGACAGCCAAGCTTCTCAGCCGCTTGGCCGGCGCTCTTGGATCCAGCCACAGGCTCGAGGCAGTGAAGAAAAGCGGCGGCCCTAATCGGGTGGACGCTGCCCTTGCCCGCCCACTAACGCCAAATCACGTGACAAACGAGATCCTGGGCATAGGTGAACCCACGGGCATCGCCGCGGCGTCACTCGGTACGAGTCTGCAGAAAGCTGGTCGAACCACGGGTCGCACTGAAGGAGTCGTAACGCAGATCGAAGCTACGCTGCTCATCGATTACTACGGACCAAAGGCCCTTTTCACTGACCAGCTCGTTGCCAGTCCGATGAGCGAGGGAGGAGACTCTGGATCGGCCATGCTGGATTCGCGGAGACGCGTGGTCGGGCTGCTCTTCGCCGGCTCCAAGGCCGCCACTTGCTTTAACCCTATCCACGCAGTCCTGTCGGGACTGGACGTTGGGATCGTCTAGTGCCCCGTCCACCTCCGGGACGGGCCTCCACCGGGTTCGACGCACCCACTGGCGCCGACAAGACATCCCTTCCCGGGCTGGTGCGCTAAAGACGTGCCTACAGGTCGGCCAAGCACAGCCGTAGCTCAGGACACCCGAGAAGCCCGACGACGCTGGTTGACCGATCAATCAACCAGGGCCGAAGATCCTCAGCGATGCACATCTCAAGCAAGGTTGCGCAACGAGAGATCAGACGACTCTCGGCGGCACCAGCTCGGCCTCTAACACTCGCTGTAGCCGCAGGTGTAGCAGTGGCGACACCCCTCCTCGAAGACTAGTGATGCCTGACCACATTCCGGACACAGGTCGCCTTCCGAGAAGAGCGGCAGCTGTCCATTCCCTCTGGTCGCCCCTACAGTATCAGCCAGGCCGAGGTGCTCGGCCAGCACCTGTGCCACTCCATCAGGAAGGCTGCGCACACGGTCACGTCCGAATCCCAAAGACCGCCCACTCCCGATGCCTTTCAACTGCCGCACCACCTGATTGAGCCGCCGCGTCGCGGAGAGCGGGGAGGGCAGGCGAAGAACCAGGGAGATCAGGCGACCGATTGCCTCGGCCACTGCCGCCGTGTCAGAACCGGCCTTGCCCACGTTCAAGAACACTTCGAATGGCTCGCCGTCACCATTGACGTTCACCGTCGTGTACGCTGTGCCGAGCGGCGTCTGCACCTTGTAGGTGCTCCCGTGCAGCGTCTGAGGACGAGGACGGACCCTTGCTGACATGGAGCCAGCGTACGACTCAGGTTTGGCCTGTCTGGTCTCGTTGGTTTCCAGGACCACATTCGTTCGCGAGCCAGTCACGTATACTGTGAGCCCCTTGCAGCCCAGCTTCCACGCCAGCTTGAAGGCGCGAGCCACGTCCTCGGGCGTTGCATCGGCCGGGAAATTAATGGTCTTGCTAATCGACGCGTCCACGAAGGCCTGCAGCGCAGCCTGCATGCGCACGTGCTCCTCCGCTGGAATGTCCTGCGCCACAACGAAGACCTCACGAATCGCCTCTGGCACCGCGTCCACATCTTGGCAGCTGCCGGAGACGGCCACGTCCTCGATGATTTGCTCACGAGTCCTTTCATCCAGCCCGCCGTCCTCAAGGGCCTGACGAAACAAGGGGCTCGTGTACTTGAGTTCCACATCGTCCCCGTTATCGTTCATGTGCCTCACATAGGCCAGGGCAAAGACCGGCTCGCAACCGTAGGCCTCGATCCCGGCGATGGTCGATCTGGTACCGGTCGGCGCAATGGTCGTCTGGGCCGCGTTCCTGATTCCATGGCGTTCAATATCGGCCACGATCGCGTCCCAGTCCAGAGAAGGTCGCCCCCAGCGGTCGGGCGTTCCGAAGGGCTCGATTGGCTGCGGGGACTCCCAACGCAGGTCGGCGGGATCGTAGATGCTCCCCCCGATAGCCGGAAACGGTCCACGCTCGCGCGCTAGGTCAATGCTAGTCCTCATGGCGTGAAACCGAATATACGACATGATCTGTCCCGCCAGGTCGCGCGCCTCCTCGCTGCCGTAGCGCACGCGTAGCTCGTAGAGCACGTCTCCCAGTCCCGTGATGCCCAGGCCAATCCGGCGCGTGCGGTGGGCCGCCTCCTTCAACTCCGGGACGACTGGCACGTACCCATTTGCATCGATGACGTCGTCGAGGAAGCGCACCGCCTGCCGAACTGTATCGGCAAGCTCTTCCCAGTCGATCGCCCATCCCGCGTCTCCACCCTCCTCGTTCATCCTCTTCAGGTGACGGGCCAGATTGACCGAACCTAGGCAGCAATTCTCATACGGAAGGAGAGGCTGCTCACCACACGGGTTGGTCGCCTCATAGTCGCCTAGATGGGGCGTCGGATTGTCCTGGTTTGCCGTGTCCAGGAAGAGCAGACCTGGCTCTCCGTTCCGGTGAGCCGCCGCTACGATTTCGCCGAAGAGCTCTCCGGCGGAGACGGTCTCCCACACTGAACCATCCTGCGGGTTAACTAGTTCAACGTTCCCGCCATCTGCGACGGCCTGCATGAAGTCATCGGTCACGCCCACGGAAATGTTGAAATTGGTGATCTCGTACTCATTCGACTTGCAATGAATGAAGTCACGAATGTCCGGGTGATCGACGCGGAGCACAGCCATGTTGGCCCCACGCCGCGCCCCTCCCTGGCTGATGATCTCAGAGGCAGTGTCGTAGACCTGCATGAAGCCAACTGGGCCAGTGGCCCTTCCGCCGCTCGAGTGAACCACAGCTCCCTTGGGCCGCAAGTTGGAGAACGAGAATCCTGTCCCGCCGCCTGTCTGCTGGATCAGGGCCATGTCTCTCAACGTCTCGAAGATACCGTCATCTTGGCGCCCCATATCGTCAGAGATGGGGAGCACAAAGCAGGCCGCTAGTTGCGACAGCGGCGTGCCGGCCCCAGTGAAGGTCGGCGAGTTTGGCAGAAAGCGAAGCTCAGTCATCAGATCATAGAAGACAGTTTCCGCTCGGCGTGCATGACCATTCACTCCCTCCTCGACTGCCGAGATGTGGGAGGCGACCCGTCGGAATACCTCCTCCACCGTCTCCAAGGCCTGTCCATCCGATCCCTTACGTACGTACCGACGACGGAAGACCTTCAGAGCGTTTTCCGACAGTCCATCCTCGATAGATGAGGCCTGATCATGCATCTCAAGTGTCCGATGTTCTTGTCCCGCCATATCCTCTCCGCTTCCAGGGTTCCATGAAGAAAATGTGTAATGGTAAAGGCCGCCGAACAGCGCTCAACCCCACCCTGACATGACCCTGCGCTTGCGCTCCTCGGCAGCGCCCTCACTTCCCACGGGGCCTGAGGGACGTCTCGCACGCCGAGGCGCCCGTGACCCCAGGCACTCACTTGCCACCGCCCAGTTTGCCCCGGTTCGCGTCCCCTGCTGCGCCTCGCGACGAGCTTAGGCCGCTCACCGTCCGCGTCACGCCCTCGCCGCTCCCGTTCCGTGCGGAATAACCCTCGGCTGGTGCCTTCGTTGACGATGATTGCCTCGTCCTCGCGTCGTCGAGACCGAGGCTCTCATCTGTCAGTCCTGTCCTCTCCAGCTAGTTGATCCCCTATATGCGATCTCTGCGTGCAAGGCCAGACTCTCGAGTTGGGCCAACGGGTCCGGTCCCAGCCCTCAGTCAGCGTCCTCTCGTGCGCCGAGTATCACCAGCTCCCTCTAGAACGTGATCAAAGGAGCATCTGACCGGATCCAATCGGTCAAGAACTGACCCGTGTAGAATACCTCTACGCCCAGCTCCTCAAGCGGCTCGGTCACGGAGTAGCTGTCGGCGCATGCCCTGCAGGCCACCACGCGGATGCCCAGCTCACGCATCTCCGCGAGACCCTCCTGGAGCTCCGCGTCCTCCGTCAGTAACCTCTGCGATGGCCCCCACACGAGCAGGGTCACGTCCTCCCACCAGCCCTTCTTGCTGGCGTTGCTGACGTACATGAACACCATTCTAAGCGCCACGTCGCGGTCACCGCTTGTCCACAAGCAGAGCAGCGCATCTGATGCCCGATCCGACATGGCTCCTTCTCTTCTTCCTACGCGTCAACCCTGGCCCACGACGGGCGATTGCGGCGAGAGCTCCCGTCTTCCCACGTCATTCAGAGGACGGCTTCTCAACCTCGATAAGGATCCGCAGCAGATTTCCCCACTGGCGGAGGAATGCCCTTTCATCTTGCCAGAAAAGCCCGTGGTACTCGAGCCGATCGCGTTTCGACGAACGCTGGCAGCCAGGATCGACGAAGATCAGCCCACGGCCTGGCAGCCTGCCGAAGAGGAGCTTGATGTGGGACCAACCTCTGTAGGCCCCGTTTTCCCACCGCCACGGCTCGCCCGTCACCACCATCGTCATGCGGTCGATCCTTAGGTTGTGATCCAGTCTCTTCAGCGTTCCAAACGGTCGCCAGCGGGCCCGGAATCCCCTCTGCCGCAAGTACTCTACGATACCCCAGGGAAACGTTGCCCAGTTCGGGAGTCGAGGCAGGATCGGGTCGTGAAAGGGCCTCCATTCGAAGGCCCGCCGATTCATCTCCTTGGCCACCACCCGCCCCTCAAGTTCTCGCCGTCCCTCCAAGGCGTTGATCGCGATCGCTATGCTGGTGGGGCCGCAGTCGTTCGAATCTCCCTGGAATTCGTGAAAGCGATAGACCGGCCTGGTCAAGCGCAGCGGAAAGCCACTCAGATCAGGCGCGTCTGCCATCAGTCTCTCACTTCTCGGACTATCCCCACGAGAACTAGAATCTGTTGCCTACATCACCTACGTCCCGTGCCCTCAGGGGAAGCTCGTGTGGCGGCCCTCAGAGGCCATCGGCTGCGCTGACCGTGTCCAAGCCGTGAAAAGGGTTCATCTCCGACAAGCCTTGCAGCCTCCCGGAAGCGGCACGCCGACCGGCCGCCCCTGTCGGTACACCGATCAATCAGTAGTCCTTTGTCCCTGCTACTGGCGGTCCTCCAGCAGACGATTGACCTCCCCGCGTACGGCCTCCAGATCCTCTAGGCCGAGATAGATGATGGCATAACGAATGTACGACACCGGGTCCAGCGACTTTAGCTCTTCAATCACCACGTCACCGATGGCGCGAGTCGATACCTCAGTCTTGCCCAGCTCCCGCACATAGCTCTCGACCCGATCAGCGACCCGCTCCAAATCCCCAGCCGAGACCGGCCTGCGGGCGCAGGCAACCCGCAATCCCGAGAGCACCTTCTCCCGCTCGAACGGTTCGCGACGCCCATCGCGCTTCACCACCAGCGGCGCAGTCAAAATGGCTCGCTCCATGGTAGAGAATCGTCTCCCACAATCCTTGCATTCGCGCCGACGCCGGATACTGTGCTCCTTCCGGGCCGTGTCAACCACCCGGGTCTTATCGCTGGCGCAATACGGACATCTCATACGGACTGCTCCTCCGCTGAATGGAAACCGCCGCCCGAAAGCGGAAGTCGCACGCATTGGACTCAATGCGCTGCGATCGTCAACTTGTCCTGACGAAAAGGCGGAGAACCCACATACAGGGTCACGCGGGGAGTGCTGACCCCATATATTGGGGAAAATATGGGGCAATTATATCACACGCTCGGACCGCCGACAAGTCTCCGAACCACAGAAGTCTTAAAGTTGAATGGGAGTCGGGTCGCGGCCGGTGACCAGCCCCAAGACTCGGTCCAGCGCAGCCTGCCGTTGACGGCATCGATCATCCAGGATAGAATGCCGCCCTAGACGATGCACACTCCAGGATCGTCCCGCACAGCGCTTAGAAGGGGAGACCGAGCATCACGATGACTCATGACTTCGACCAGCAGATTGACAGACGTCGGTTCGAGAGCATCAAGTGGCATCGCTACGCTGAGGACGTACTCCCGATGTGGGTAGCGGATATGGACTTCAGGGCTCCGGAACCGGTCATTCGGGCCCTGCAGGAGCGCGTGGCGCACGGCGTGTTCGGGTACGGAAAGGCTCCAGATGAGCTTCGGGAGACGATCGTAAGTCGTCTCATTGAGCGCTACAGCTGGAGTGTCTCACCTGAGGCCCTGATTTTCTTGCCGGGCGTCGTCCCTGGCTTCAACTTGGCTTGCCACGCTTTCGCCTCCCCCGGGGAGAGTGTACTGATTCAGACGCCGATTTACCGTCCGATTCTCGAGGCCCCGACCTTCGCAGGGTTGACCAACGACGAAATGGAACTCACGCGCCGATCCGACGGTTCCTACGAAATCGACTTTGATCTCTTCGAGAATACCATAACCGATAGCACTCGGGTCTTCATCCTGTGCAATCCCCACAATCCGGTGGGGCGCGTCTTCCGAGTTGACGAGCTTGAGCGAATGGCCAAGATATGCCTGAGACACGGTCTCATCATTTGCTCGGACGAGATCCACTGCGACCTGCTGTTGGACGAGAGCATGCACACGCCTATTGGATCCCTAGCCAAGGACGTAGGGGAGCGGACGATCACGCTTATGGCGCCCAGCAAGACGTTCAACATCGCCGGTCTCAAGTGTTCAGTGGCAATCGTGGAGAACTCAGACTTGCGGAAGCGACTGCAGAAAACTCATCGCGGGCTCATGTCGAGCGTCAATGTGCTGGGCTATGCCGCCGCCCTCGCTGCCTATCGCCACGGCCAACCCTGGCTGGACGACGTGCTCCGGTACCTAGAAGGTAATCGCGATCTCGTTCTCGACTACGTGCAACGGAACGTGCCGGGGGTCTCCATGGGCAAACCTGAGGGGACATACCTGGCGTGGCTGGACTGCGGTGAGTCACCTATCCAAGGCAACCCATACGTGTTCTTCCTGGAGCAGGCCAGGGTTGCCCTGACGGACGGAGAGATCTTTGGTCGTGGTGGTGAGGGGTTCGTACGACTTAACTTCGGCTGTCCTCGCCCTCTCTTGACAGAGGCGCTGGAGAGGATGAGAATGACCCTGGCGGGCCTGAACTAGACATAGAGAAGCTAACGCTCCTCGAGGATAGCGCCGGGCATCAGTGGCCCCCACGTGCCCTACCATAGCCACGCTGATTCTCGCGATCCCTGACACCCGGTGGATCACCCCGGCGACGCACGGTTCAGGCCCTAGCTCGCCGCTGCAGGCTGACCTGCAACGGGCGTCGCCGACGTCGGAATTGGCGACAGGATACAATGCCACATGCCCCGGTGCAACCCGCACACTACCATATGAGCCGTACAACTATAAGGTCGCAGCTGGCGCCACTGGGCCAGCGGCCGAGCACGAGCCACACCCACGCATCAAGTACCCATGGCGTGGGCGGTCGGCGATGCCCCGCGGACGATCCTGCCCTGCTGTCAGTTGCGGCGTCGCAAGAAAGCCGGAATCTCGATGTCGTCCTCGTCGAATGAGGAAGCCGAGAAATCGACTGACTCGGGTTCTTCCTGCTCCCTGGAGGTGCGGAGAGGCCGCGAGCGTGAGCCCGTCTGATCGAAGCCGGTCGCGATCACCGTGATGCGGATTTCGTCCTGCATCTCTCGATCCACCACAGCACCGAAGATCAGATTGACGTCTGGATGCGCCGTCTCCTTGATGATTGAGGCAGCCTCATTGACCTCGTAGAGACTCAGATCCGAACCTCCCGTCACATTGAACAGGATCCCTCGAGCCCCATCGATGGTGATGTCCAAGAGGTGGCTGGATATGGCCTGCTCTGCTGCTTCGACGGCGCGATCATCTCCGCTGGCGCGCCCGACGGCCATCAGCGCCGCTCCTCCCTCAGCCATGATCGTCCTCACGTCAGCGAAATCGAGGTTGATCAGACCAGGCACCGTGATCAGCTCGGAGATCCCCTGGATACCCTGACGCAAGACATCGTCTGCCAGCGAGAAGGCATTCTGAAGAGTAACCCGCTTGTCCGTGATCTCGAGCAAACGGTCGTTCGGGATCACTATCAGTGTGTCGACCTGCTCCTTGAGGCATTCGATTCCTCTTTCGGCAGACTGAGCGCGCACCGAGCCCTCCCAGCTGAAGGGACGCGTCACTACGCCGATGGTCAGCGCATCGACCTCTTGAGCCACCCGAGCGATGACAGGTGACGCCCCGGTACCCGTGCCACCACCCATGCCCGCCGTGACGAACACCATATCGGAGCCGTCGAGTATCTCGTAGAGCTCGTCGACCGATTCCTCTGCCGCCTCGTGGCCCATCTCGGGATCGCCTCCCACGCCTAGCCCACGAGTCAGCTTATCCCCGATGCGGACGCGAACCGGAGCGTCAGAAAGCATAAGTGCTTGAGCGTCCGTATTGACGGCGACGAAATCCACACCGCCCATACCTTCGGCGATCATGCGGTTGACAGCGTTGCTGCCACCACCACCCACCCCGACCACTCGGATCTTCGCGAAGCTCTCTGTCTGTGATGCCTTGTTCATCATTCCTCCTCCGTTATCTTGATGCGAGAGTACCATCCAGTTCTCCTCCAGCCTTGCAGTCTCCCCATGCCCTCCTCTATCATTCACTGCCAGCACTTGCTCACACCCGGAGCGACCGGTTCCATCGTCACCGCTAACTCACCCAGGGAGGAACGCCCGCAGCCACCTCAGGAAGGTCTTGCCGCCGCTTGGCCCGGGCCGAGCCTTGAGTTGCGGGCGTGCTTCCTCCGTACTCCCCCACGCCATCAATCCCGCCCCCACGGCGTGAGCCGGGTTCTCCACGGTATCGACGAGCCCGTGAAGGTTTCTCGGACTCCCCAAGCGCACGGGAAGGCCCAGCACCTGCCGCCCCAGCGTGCGCATCCCGCGCAGTTGTGCGGAACCGCCCGAGAGCACAACTCCGGCCGGCAGCAGACCATCGTATCCCGAGCGCTTGACCGCCTTGTTGATCATTGAGAGTATCTCCTCGGCCCGCGCCTCAATGATGCTGGCTAGCTGCCACCGCGGCACATCTTGGCTGAGTTCGTCCCCAAAGGATGAGACCGTAAATACTTCCTCACTGTCCACCTCTTCCGGGAGAACGTGTCCGTGCTCTATCTTGATGTCTTCTGCAACGGCTGGGGACAACCGGAGCCCTATGGCGATATCCTGAGTGATGTAGGAGCCGCCGATGCCCAGTGTCACGGTGTGCCAGACCGTCCCGTCGATGAAGATAACCACGTCCGTCGTTCCGGCGCCGATGTCGGCCAAGACCACGCCCATCTCACGCTCGGTCTCATCCAGCACGGCGTCCCCAGCGGCGATGCCCCCTGAGACCACCTCGTCGACCTCCAGCCCTGCTCGGCGCACGCACTTCAGCAGATTCTGGATCGCCGTGGATGATGCAGTCACAAGATGAGACTCCACCTCAAGCCGGAATCCGTGCATACCAATGGGATCCTGCACACCGCCTTGCCCGTCGACCGCGTACCCGCGAGGAATGACGTGGATGATCTCCTGATTGTGGGGCACAGTGATGGCACACGCCGCGTCCAGTGCTCGCTCCACGTCGTCTACCGTTATCCCAGAACGGCGATGCGACACGCCGACCACTCCCTGGCTGTTGAGAGACGAAATGTGTTCGCCGCTAATGCTCACGTAGGCCCGCTCCAGTTTGTAGCCCGACGTTCTCTCTGCCTCCGCCACCGACGCAGAGAGGGCCTCTGTGGCGTCCTCGACGTTGACTACAACCCCTTTTCGCAAACCGCGAGATGGCACAAGGCCAACGCCCACGACACGCAGCTCCCCGTTGCCACGGACCTCCCCGACGAGCGTGCAGATCTTGCTCGAGCCGACGTCAATTCCTACGACTGTTCGTTCCACGGCTCTACACTCCCTGCCTCAGAAGGGGCTCTTCTCCGCTGTCAGTCCTGCACTTGCTCGCGAGCTCACGGGCCACTCCGTGCAACACTCCCGACGTTGGTGCCTGCTAGCGCGCCGCAGGCACATAGTAAGGCGCCTCGGGAAACCGGACGTCCACATACGCCGGTGTCAAACCTTCTGATTCGAGATGCGCCTCCAGCTGCTCCCACGCCTGTAGACGTCGGTCCATTCCAGAACCCTTTCCCACTATGACGCGCCATCGGTGTTCGCCGACGAAGCTCAGCCCCTCGCCCGGAGTGAATTCGTACGAGGTCGGCAGGTCACGCCCGCTCTCCCACAGCTCCCTAAGCGCCACGCTCAGCTCGTTGTCAAGATTCCCCGCTTCATCCCGAGGCAAGGGACCCGTGACCGTCCACCGGCCAGAGACGTCACCTCCACCGTCGGGCTGAGCACCGTCCAGCGGGAAGACTGCCCCCGCTTCATCGATCCACCACAGCTCCCCATTCTCCTTCCACATGATCCGGGGGCGGCGCTCCACCACAGAGATGGTGCAGTCTGACGGCAGATGACAGCTGGCATCAGCACTCTCAAGCGACGGCAGTTCTTCAAGGACGCGGGTCTCGATCGTCTCAGCACGAGCCCAAAGAATGTGCAGTCCTCTTAGCCTGCTTGCTTCGAAGATCTCCTCCTCCGACACTCGACGAGCCCCTACGATCTGTGCGTCATAAACGTAGAAGCGGGAATCCACGGTCAGCCATAGCCCGAGCCCCCCAGCCACAAGAGCCACGACCAAGAGAACCCAGAGCCCCTTGTGTACTATGCGAATCCTGCGCAGCGACACCGGCGCCTGACCCAGTTTCACCTGGTTAAGAACGACTGAGCCAGCACGCTCGTAGTGCTTCCTACTGCTTCTGGGATTCCAGGACCTGGTCATAGGCTCACTCCCCCGGTAGGTACGAAACTTCGGTGCGTTCCTTGTCGCGATGACGCTCGAATGCCAGTTCAATCAAACGATCGATGAGCTCTGGGTACGGCAGCCCAGTCGCTTCCCAGAGCTTGGGATACATGCTGATCTTGGTGAAACCGGGAATGGTGTTTACCTCGTTGACGTAGAGCTCATCCGTCTCGCCCGAGAGCAGGAAATCGACCCGGGCCATGCCGGCGCAGTCGATCGCAAGGTAGACCTCAAGCGCCAGGTGGCGG
>JASFVD010000030.1:0-11492 GCA_050050015.1 Anaerolineae bacterium
GAGATCAAGCAGCTCATCGAGAGTTCCGAGGGTGGTTACACGGAGGCGCGCGAATTCATTGAGCGGGGCCAGGGCGTCAACCGCAAGATCGAGACATCGTCTAAGCCCGTCATCGCGGCTATCAACGGCTTCTGCCTCGGCGGCGGCCTGGAGTTGGCCATGGCCTGTCATATGCGGATCTGCTCCGACCGGGCTCGGCTGGGACAGCCAGAGATCAACTTGGGCCTGATCCCAGGTTGGGGAGGGACACAGCGGTTGCCGCGGATCGTCGGCAAGGGCAAGGCTCTGGAAATGATCCTGACCGGCGACATGGTCACCGCTCAGGAGGCCTATCGCATTGGCTTGGTCAACAAGGTGGTGCCTGCTGGGGCAATCCTCAAGGAGGCTCGGGGGCTGGCTCGCAAGATCGTGTCGAAGTCCAGCTGCTGCATCGCGGCCGCGCTGCGAGCGGTTACGGCAGGATTGGAGACCGACATCGAAGAGGGCCTCGATCGCGAGAAGGAGCAGTTTGTTCGTCTGGCCGATACAGAGGATATTCGAGAGGGTGTTAGCGCCTTCCTGGAGAAGCGGCAGCCGGAGTTCAAGGATCGATAGACGGGCAAGCCTGGATACTGTTGCGTTGGGGACCGGACGTGGAGCGGCGCGAGGCACGGGAAGGTCGCACTGCCCCATGGTCGCGGCACAACTGGGCCTTGGCCTCGGTGTCGCCGGTCCGTCACCATTCACGGCGCTGAGCGAGGCTCGCGATGCGGCAGGCGTGGCGGAGCGCCTGCCGCAGACTCAATTCGCAATCCTGACTTGGTCCCACGTCGGGCTTGACCGCCCGAACCGTAGCCTGTCGGTGCTCCGCCCTCTCCTCCACTACCTAGGAACTGGACCCGGGAGCGGAGCACCTAGCTACCTCATAGAGTACTCTGAGCATCAGTAGGAGGGGCTGTGATGGAGTTTGCTCTCAATGAAGAACAGCAGATGTTCCGCGCCATGTTCCGGGACTTCTCCGAGAACGAGATTGCGCCCGTGGCGGAGGAGCTTGATCACGAGGAGACGTTTCCGCTGACGGTGCTCGAGAAGGCGGCTCGTCAGGGGTTCTTAGGGGCTACGTTGCCAGAGGAGCACATGGGCGCTGCTCTGGATTTCCTCAGCTATTCTCTCCTGATCGAGGCGCTGGCAAGAGACTGTATGTCGATTGCCGTGATAATGGGAACACACGTGAGCCTGGTGGAGATGTCGATCCTCAATCACGGGAGCGACTCACAGAAAGAGACATTCCTTCCACTGCTGGCAAGCGGTGAGGCCCTTGGGGCCTTTGCGATGACTGAGCCGGATGCTGGCAGCGATACGGCAACGCTTCAAACGCGAGCCCTGCCCGAGGGCGACGAGTACGTGATTGACGGCGTCAAGACCTGGGTGGCCAACGCGGAGACCGCCAGTGCCCGCATGGGGACGATATTCCTCGTCTTTGCCGAGGCGCCGGGAGGGGTCACGGCCTTCCTGATTCCCGCAGATGCAGATGGACTGACGGTGGGCTACCGAGAACCGACCCTGGGGCTGCGGAACGTTCCCTTTAACACGATCTACCTTGAGGAATGTCGCGTTTCCTTCGCGAATCGTGTGGGAGCAGAAGGACAAGGGCGAGGGATTGCCGATCAAGCAGAACAGCGGATGGCAATCACCCTGGGCGCCGCTGGGCTGGGCCTCGTCCGTGACAGTGTCGACGTAGCTGCCCAATTCGCCAGCGAGCGTGTCCAGTTTGGTGTCCCCGTCGCCGAGAAGCAGGCCATCCAGAACTACTTGGCTGAGAGTGCGACGGACATGGAGGCGCTGCAGTACCTCGTCTATCACGGTGCTTGGCAGGTCGATCAGGGGAGCGACTTGAGCTTTGACGCCTCTGTGGTGAAGGCGTTTGCCGCGCGAGTTGCACGGAGCGTGACAGACAGGATGGTGCAGGTGATGGGGGGGTACGGCTACATGGAGGACTACCCTGTGGCCCGTAAGTACCGAGACGCTCGCGCTCTGGGTCTGATCGGGGGTCCCACCGAGCTACACAACGTGCGCATTGCCCAGCAGGTCTTCGCCGGGTGTGATGTCGACGTTACACCGTGAGGAGGTAGCCATGGACTTCACGTTTTCTCCAGAGCACGACGCTTTGCGACGGATGGTCCGCGAGTTCGCGGAGAACGAGGTCGCCCCCATCGCAGCCGAGATCGATCGTGAGCATCGCGTTCCGGTGGACTTGATGCGCAAGCTCGGGCAAACTGGGCTTCTCGGAGTCTGTTTTCCGCAGGAGTACGGGGGGATGGGGGCGGGCGAGACGGGCTACTGCATCCTGATGGAGGAGCTGGGGCGGGTCTGCACCTCGACAGCCACGAACGTCGGGGCTCATATCGGCATCGGAGCGATGGCAATTCACCTCGATGGCAACGAAGACCAGAAGCGGAAGTACTTGACGCCGCTGGCGCGCGGTGAGAAATTCGCCGCTTTCGGTCTGACGGAGTCGAATGCAGGCTCGGATGCGGCGAACATCAGCACCCGAGCCGTCCGCGATGGCGACGAATGGGTCATCAACGGTGGCAAAGTCTTCATCACCAATGGAGGCTATGCCGACATCATCACCGTCATGGCGGTGACGGATCCATCGATGGGGGCTCGGGGAGGCATCACGGCCTTCATCGTCGAGACCGAGTGGCCGGGCTTTGAGGTGGCTCGGGAAGAGGACAAGATGGGCATCCGCGGTACGAGTACAGCTGAGCTCGTCTTCGACGATCTGCGCGTTCCCCACGAGAACGTACTGGGCAAGGTCGGGGAGGGGTTCGTCAGCTTCATGAAATCGCTCGATATGGGACGCCTCACTCTCGGAGCGGCCTGCCTCGGCGGGGCCCAGGCTGCACTGGACTGGTCGATCCAATGGGCGAGGACCCGGCAGCAATTTGGCACGACCCTGGCCCAGAAGCAGTCGGTCCAGTGGAAAATCGCTGATATGGCGACTGAGGTCGAAGCGCTCCGCAGCTTGGTGTACCGTGTCGGCTGGATGGTGGACACTGGCCAATCGTTCACCCGGCTGGCGGCAATGTGTAAGCTTTTCGGTTCGGAGGTGGCCTCGCGGGCCATCGATATGGCGCTCCAGATCCACGGCGGGCTGGGCTATTCGAGGGACTATCCCATCGAGCGAGCCTTCCGGGATGCCCGCATTGCAGGGATCTTCGAGGGGACAAATGAGATTCAGCGCATCGTTATCGCCTCGCGGCTCTTCCGCGAGCACGGTGTGCGAATCAGTCCGTGACACGGGAGGTGAGCTGTGCGAATAGTCATTCCACTCAGAAGAGTCCTCGATCCGGCTGGCATCGTGGCTCATAGACGACTGCGTCGCCTCTTCATCAACCGAGAGGAGTACATCATTCAGCCGGCCGATCACAGCGCTCTCGAGGCGGCACTGCGCCTTCGGGATTCCGCGGGAGCTGAGGTCATCGTCGTCTCCGGTCAACCAGAGCCCGACGATGATACCCTGAAGCGTGGGCTGGCAATGGGAGCGGACCGCGCCGTCTACCTGTCCGGCGACGGGTTCGAGACGGCCGACGCTGCAGTGATGGCTCTCGCGCTCCGCCAGATGATTGAGCACCTGGGTGGGGCTGACCTCCTACTGGCGGGTGCGACCAGTATGGATACGGGCCAGGAGCAGTTGGGCCCCCGTCTTGCTGAGGCATTGGGATGGCCTCAGATCACCAACGCCCTGTCCGTGGAGGCGACAGACGGGCGGGTGCGAGTGGTGCGGCAAGAGGGAGCCGAATACGTCCTCCTCGAGGCGGATCTGCCCGCGGCGGTGACAGTGACCGCCAGGGCGCTCAAGCCCCGCTATCCCGACGGAGTTCGGCTGATCAACGTGTACCGCGGAGAGGGAGAGGTGGAGAACGATCTCGAGCAGTGGGACGTGGGGGACCTGCTGACACCTGATGAACTCTCGCCTCTTGTCGAATCCGTCGGGCGTGATTTTCCCCCTGAGCGGGAACGCGGAGAGCGCGCAGAGGGAACGGCCGAAGACGTGGCCCATATCCTGGCTGAAGCGCTCCGTCAAAGGATGCGCGGATAAGGGGGCTGTCATGGATGCTTCATATCTTGATCTGATGATGGCGCAGCAGGACGAGACGTTCGAGCCGGCGGCTGAGGCCGAAGGTGGTGGAGGTGTCTGGGTCGTCGCTGATCTCCGGGACGACGGCGTTGCGCCGGTGACTCTGGAGGCCATTGGCGCCGCCCGAACGTTGGCCGACTCGCTGGGGGCGTACGTCTACGCCGTTCTGCTCGGAAGTGAGGTAGCACCGCTGGCGCAGACACTCTATCAGGCCGGCGCTGACGGAGTCCGGGTCGGGCCGCTGAAGGTCGACTCGCGCACGGCGTCCCCCTCTGCCGTGGAGCCGCATCTGGAAATCCTCTCTCATCTCTTCGAGAAGGAGCAACCAGAGATCGTCCTCCTCGGGGCAACAGAAATCGGCCAAGCGCTTGCCCCGCGCCTGGCGCAACGTACGGGCGGAGGGCTGATAGAGCACGTCACCGCGATGACGTTGGACGAGACCAGGCGTGCGGTGGAGGCGGCCTTCCCCGTATATGGCGGTGAGTACTTCGATATAAGAGTATGTCCTTCAGCTCGCCCGCAATTCCTTACCGTGGAGCCTGGTGCATTTGGAGTCCCCTTTCTCGACGAGTACCGCACGGGCGAGCCAACGACGATTGAAGTCGAGCCAGCCAGGCCGGCGGTCCGCCTGGTCGGGCTCGCCGAGGACTTCGACCCGCCCCCTACACCACTCGCCCAGGAGCCGGTGATTGTCTCTGTCGGTCGTCGAGTGCGTGACTTCGGCTTGGTTGAGCGACTGGCGGAGGTGGTGGAGGCACAGTTGGCCGGCGATCGCGGTGCCTGGGATGCTGGACTAGTCGACGCTGAGCAGGTCGTGGACGTTCGAGGCGTGTCCGTGTCCCCGGACGTCTACGTTGCTGTGGGCATCCGTGGCGATACGTTTCACAATGCGGCGATTGAGGGAGCGAGATTCATCGTCGCAATCCATCCAGATCCGAACGTCTCCATGTTTGAGATAGCCGATCTGTGTGTGGAGGCTGAGCCGGAGCAGGTGCTGCCGGCGCTGTTGGATGCGCTGACGTAGACGCGCCTGACTGGATACTGGGCCCAAGACAATCTGTCGGAGGATCACCCTCCGGAGGTCTCTTGCTTTCCTGTTGTCCAGCGACGCGGCAGCTGCCACGAGGGCTGGAGCCGGAGCCATGGGCATCCTCGTGTCACTTCGGCAGGACTGAGCGGGAAGCGTCTATGTCTCTTGAGTTCATCATCTTCGACCTGGACAACACACTGTACACTCGCGGCAGTGGGTTGATGGAGGAGATAGGCCGGCGCATCCAGGTCTGGTTGTGTCGAGAGTTGCACCTGACCTGGGAGGAGGCGAAGATCCTCAGGCGCAAGTATCTCCGCGAGTACGGCACTACCATGGGCGGCCTAGTGGCGGAGCACTCTATCGATGTCCGTCACTATCTTGAGTTCGTCCACGACATTCCGGTCGAGGACTATCTGGAGCCGGACCCAGCGCTCGTAGAGATGCTGGGTGAGATACCGCTGCGAAAAGTCGTCTACACCAATGCTACGTCCGCGCACGGGCGGCGCGTCCTGTACGCCCTCGGGGCCTACCAACAGTTCGAACAGATCATCGGCATAGAAGAGGTCGGGCTTGACAACAAAGTTGATCCTAGTGCCTACGAAAGTATGCTGGCCCTTCTTGGTGCAGCCGGTTCGGAATGTGTCATGGTCGAGGACTCCCCACGCAATCTGCTGGCGGCCAAGGCGGTAGGGATGACCACAATACTGGTGAGGTCAGAGCAGGAACCTGAACAGGGCAAGCGTGACGCACGGTCCGTCGATTTCGCTGTCGACAGCATTCTAGATGTCGAGAAGGTCGTGGATCAACTCCTTGCCCCAGCCAAGGGGACCAGTTCGGAGTTGGGCTAGGACCATTCTTCAGTCTTCGCCCTGATGATGTGTCTCGCAAAGATACGGGACTGCATTCCTGGGACATCGCTGCTGACCTCGTCGGTGAGGCATAGAGACTTGGTCTCCAAGGCAAATCCTTGACGCTGGGCGTCCCGTGTGTTATAATAGACGCGGCTTGCGGAAAATTCCCCGCCAAAGAAGGTGGGTGTAGTTTGTTGCACCTTTTACAATCTATTATGCTTACTCTTAATGTCTCTACCCTCCTCAAGGCCCCGCTTGGCAAATCGCTGACGCTGGATATCGACACCGGGCCAAAGGTGCTGGATGAGCTAGAGGTGGACTATCTTCGCGGCTCCGTCCAGGTTCTTCGAGTTGAGAAAGGGCTCTTTGTCGAAGGTACAGTGGAGTCCCAACTGAGACTAGAGTGCGTCCGTTGCCTAGAACCCTTTGCTTTCCCCGTAACGTTGGAATTGGCTGAGCTCTTCCGGATGCCAGGCGCCGAAACCACACCTGACACTGTGTACGCTCTTAGCGAAGACGGCGAAATAGACCTGGCCCCCCTTGTTCGGGAGCATGCTTGGCTTGCCATCCCGATGAAGCACCTCTGTGATCCTGAGTGCAAGGGCTTGTGCTTCCACTGTGGCGTGAACCTCAACACCGAATCCTGTCAGTGTGAGGACATCCACGTCGACCCCCGGCTTGCGCCACTGAAGGAACTCCTGTGATCAAAGGATAGTCTATGGACATCATTGATGAACTAGTGGAAAAAGGCGAGGATCAGGGGTACCTGACCCTGTCCGACATTCTGGAAAAGCTGCCAGAGGCTGAGGATGAGCCAGGACAACTTGAAGACCTTTTCATTCTAATGCAGGAAGCGGGTATCGATATCTACGAGGATGAGGGCGAAGCGAAGAGCCAGGACGATTCGGGGGACGGACAGTCCGACAACGGGCTTGAGGCTCCTGACTTGAGCAGAATATCCACGAGCGACACCGTCGGGCTGTACCTCAAGGAGATGTCTCAGGTTCCCCTATTGCAGACGGAGGAAGAGGTTCGGCTGGCCAAGGCGATCGAGAAGGGACGGGGGGCCCGGGAGGTCCTGGACAACGATGGCCTCAACCAGGACGAGCGAGCGCGGCTGGAGAAGGAGATTCGCGAGGGGCTCGCTGCCCGTGAGCATCTGATCAAGGCGAACACGCGCCTAGTCGTCAGCATCGCCAAGAAGTACATGGGCCGAGGGGTTCCGTTCTTGGACTTGATTCAAGAGGGCAACCTGGGGCTGATGAAGGCTGTGAAGAAATTCGACTACACACGAGGCTACCGCTTTAGCACGTACGCGACCTGGTGGATTCGGCAGACGATCACACGGTCGATCGCCGACCAGGGGCGCACAATCCGTGTGCCTGTCCATATGTCGGATCGCATTCGACGACTGTACAAGACCGCGCGCAAGCTGGAACAGGAGTGTGGCCGCCAACCAACACCTGAGGAGATTGCCGAGGAGATGGATATGGAGCCGCAGAAGGTGCGGTGGATGCTCCGCGTCTCGTGGCGTCCGATGAGTCTGGAGAGGCCGGTTGGTGAGGAAGGCGACAGCGATGAGCTCGGCAGTTTCATTGAGGACAAGACAAGTCCAATGCCCACGGAGAATGCTTCGCAGCGGCTACTCGCTGAGAAGATTCAGGAGATGTTGACCACGTTGAGCCCTCGTGAGGCACGAATTCTCAGGCTTCGGTTTGGGTTGGTCGATGGCTGCAGCCACACACTGGAGGAGGTCGGGCAGAGGTTTGGACTGACTCGCGAGCGCATCCGCCAGATCGAGGGTAAGGCCCTCCGCCGCCTGCGCCATCCCCGGCGTAGCCGAGAGTTGCAGGATTATCTTTAGGACGAATCCGCTGATGAGACTCCATTCGTCGGGCTTCCAGCACGCCATGATGATGCCCGGCTTGCCGTGGCAGACTGGGCGGGAGGATCTCAGCCTCCAGTAGGCTTCGTCTCGCCTCTGTCCCCCACGGCACGAACCGCCAGCCTTCCCGCTGGCGGTTTTTCGTGTGTTTGTTGCGCCTCATACACTGTGCTAGAATTGACAGCCACTGTCCAGAACTGAAGGAGGAGCGTTATGCCAGAGAGCATTCTCGTCGCCATCGCCTGGCCCTACGCCAGTGCCAACATACACGTAGGCAACGTCACCGGCTCCCATCTACCGGGCGACATCTTCGCCCGCTACCATCGGATGGTCGGGGACCGCGTGTTAATGGTCTCCGGATCCGACTCTCACGGCACGCCCATCACCGTCCGTGCCGAGGAGGAAGGGAAGACGCCGCGGGATGTCTTCGAACGATTCCACGGTCAGTTCTTGGAGCTGTTCCAGCGCTTGGGTATTAGCTACGATCTGTTCACACACACCGACACGGAGAACCACCATCGCGTGTCTCAGGATTTCTTTAGCGCCTTGCTGGATGCAGGCTACTTGTATAAGGAAACGCAGCAGCAAATGTACTCTCCGGCGCAGGAGCGCTTCCTGCCAGATCGATACGTCGAGGGGACTTGCCCAGTCTGTGGTTACGAGTCCGCTCGGGGCGATCAGTGTGACAACTGCAACACGCTCCTCGATCCTGACGAGTTGATCGATCCACGGAGCGCCCTGGACGGAAGCACGCCGGTGCTGCGCGAGACTGAGCACTACTTCCTCGACTTGCCCACACTGGCGCGTGACGGACTTGCTCAGTGGCTGGACTCGGATAAGGAGCACTGGCGACCCAGCGTGATCAACTTTGCGCGCAATTACGTCAGCGAGGGACTGCAGGGACGTCCCATCACCCGCGACCTAGAGTGGGGCGTTCAGGTGCCGCTGGGGGGATGGGAGGACAAGTGCCTGTACGTATGGTTTGAGGCCGTCATAGGCTACTTCTCTGCCAGCGTCGAGTGGGCCTGCAACGCCGGCCGTCCAGAGGCCTGGAAGGATTGGTGGTACGAGCCTGGGGCCAAGACGTTGTACTTCATCGGGAAGGATAACATCCCCTTCCACGCCGTCATCTGGCCGGCGGAGCTGATGGGCGTGAAGCGGCTCTACGAGGAAGATCCGTCGAGGATACTCAACCTGCCGTATGACGTGCCGGCAAACGAGTTCATGAATCTGGAGGGGCGAGGGATGTCGGGAAGCCGCAATTGGGCCGTTTGGGCAGGCGAAGCACTCGATCGATATGATCCCGATGCCATACGCTACTATCTGACCACGGCCATGCCGGAAACCCGCGACACGTACTGGATGTGGGACGAGTTCGTGCTCCGCAACAACAAAGAGTTGGTCGGTACCTGGGGGAACCTGGCGCACCGCGCACTCACCTTCACCTATGGGCGGTTCGACGGGTGTGTGCCGACGCCTGGACAGCTAGACGAGGTCGACTCCGCTTTGTTGCAGAAGGTAGAGGACGGCTTCGACCGGGTTGGCGAGCTACTGGCAGGATGTAGCTTCCGAGCGGCTTTGGGAGCGGTCATGGACCTGGCTCGAGAGGCGAACCGCTATCTGGAGGAGAAGGGCCCCTGGTTCCAGATCAAGGAGGACCGGCAGGCGGCTGGGACGACGATGTACGTGGCGCTCAAAGTGATCGACTCGCTGAAGATCCTCTTTGCGCCTTTTCTCCCCTTCTCCTCCGAGAGGTTGCATCACTACCTCGGCTACGACGGTCAGTTGTTTGGGGACCAGTATACTGAGAGCTTCCGGGAAGACGGGGGGCGGGTTCACGAGGCGCTCTGCTACGATGGCGCCAAGGCCGGGGGCGCATGGCGTCCCAGCCAGTTGTCGTCGGGGCAAGGGCTACGTGAGCCAGAGCCGTTGTTCGAAGCCCTGGATGAGAGCGTGATTGAGGAGGAGCGAGCGCGACTGGAGGTGGGGGAGGCTTGACCGTCGCGCAGTAGTGAGCGCGAGGCGAGCCAGGATCCGTCCTCGCACTGCTTCTTTCGAGGCTCACCGAGGCTGCCGGAGGCCGATCTACTCAGGAAAGATGGATCCATCACTGTAGGGAGGACCTGATGACCGAAGATCTTGTCCAGACGATTTTCGCCAGACGGAGCATTCGCCGATATACGTCTGAGGCTGTCAGCGAGCAACACGTCCAGACGTTGCTTGAGGCAGCCATGGCGGCCCCCTCCGCCTCCAACCGGAAACCTTGGCAGTTTATCGTGGTTACCGAGCGGGCGACGCTGGACGCGTTGGCGGAGTCTCATCCTCACGGCAAAATGCTCTTCGACGCGCCACTGTGCATTTCCGTCTGCGGCGACCTGACCGAGATGGAGCGCTACTGGGTTCAGGATTGCTGCGCGGCCACGGAGAATCTGCTGCTCGCAGCCACAGCCCTGGGACTTGGCGCGGTCTGGCTTGGGGTGTACCCTCGTGAACGTCGGGTGGAGTCAGTCCGCCAGGTCTTAGCGCTCCCTGAGCACGTCACGCCGCTCAACCTGGTCTCCATCGGACATCCGGCAGAGGTGAAGCAGCCCCGCACGCAGTTCGACGGCGCTCGCGTACACCGTGAGACTTGGTAGAGGCCCCGATGGGGACCTTCGGTGTCAACCATGGACTGCTCGACACGCAAGAGCTGACTGTCTCATGATTGGATCGGAGAGTTGGTATGGACGTACGTCAGTTTCTTGAATGGACAGAGCGTGAGGGTGCTCTGAGAAAGGTGGGACGCGCGACCGATCCGCACCTGGAGCTGGCCAGCGTGATGTTCGCGCTTGACGGAGCGCCGGTTCTCTTCGACGCCCTGTCCGGCTACCCTGGGTGGCGAGCCATGTCCGGCATGTGTGCCCGGCGGGAACACATCGCCGCGGCGCTTGGCTGCGCTGTGCCGGAACTGATCCACTACATGGCCGGAGCCCTGGAGAGCCCGGAGGTCCCACCGGTCCAAGAGAGCGGCCCGTGCCAGGACGTCGTCCGGGGGCCAGATCTCAGTCAGCTCCCTATTCCCCGCTACCACTCTGATGACGGCGGACCATACGTTACTGCGGGAGTAGCCACCGTCAAGGATCCTGACTTCGGGCGTAATACGTCGTTTCATCGTCTCATGCTGCTGGACGAACGACACCTTGCGGCACGTATCGTCGAAGGCAGGGGAACACACACTGCACTGGGCAAAGAGGAAGATGGTCTTCCTGTGGCTGTTGCTGTCGGCGCACCGATTCAAGTGTTGCTTGCGGCAGCCATGAGTCCGGCCAAGGGTGTCGATGAACTGGCCATCGCGCATGCCCTGGCTCCAACGCCCCTTGTGCGCTGTCAGACCGTACCTGTGGAGGTGCCGGCGGAAGCCGAGCTGATCTTCGAGGGCCGGATCACGCGTGCTTTGGCTGATGAGGGACCTTTCCCCGATTTGACCGGGACCATGGACCACGTGCGCGAGCAGCCAGTCATCGAGATTGACCGGATCACGCACCGACGGGACCCCGTTTTCCACGCACTTCTTCCCGGCGGCATGGAGCATAAGAACCTGATGGGTATGCCTCGGGAGCCGAC
>JASFVD010000031.1:0-11382 GCA_050050015.1 Anaerolineae bacterium
GGAGGAGTGAGAGTTGACATACTTTGGGAGGCCTGGTAGAATACGGTCCGCTTGGCCCCATCGTCTAGTGGACTAGGACACCGGCCTCTCAAGCCGGCGACAGGGGTTCGACTCCCCTTGGGGCTACTGCATCAAATATCGAGATCGACCTCGTAGCGGAGGCTGATGGGTGAGGTCGACGTGTGCTGATCCGAGTATCCCCATCGCGTTGCCCCACCAATCTGGTGGGGTTTTTCGTTTCTTGAGGCTACTTAACGACGAATGTGCTCTGCCGCGGGGACGAAAACCGCTCCCACGCCCATTCGGCCTCGTTGCAAACCTAGGTCAGACACTGGAGAAGACCATGCTGTCCAGCGGCAGTCCGCTGGTGCATCACCCTACGTTCCCTGACAGAGGCGAGCGGGGGACTGTCAGTGAGGTGGCCGACACATACGGATGAAGCTCCGTCCGTGCAGGGGCGCGGTGCGGGAGATGTCGCTGTGGTCGCTCTCTGATCCCTGTGACGTCATCTCGCAAGGCACTGCCGACGGTCGGCGACAGACGAGGCGCGCAATGGGGTGAGCTGAAGAGCTGGCAACGGCACTCCTGTATGCCACGCCTGCGCTAGGGCTTTCCAGTATCACTGGAGCCTATCGTGAGCTCTCTGGGCAGGGCTCCATGCCAACACGGCGAGGGCCACAGAGTCGAGGAATCTCGTGGGTCTCTCACCTCCTAGACTCGCGGATTCCTCGACTTGGCTTCCATTCGTCTGTTCCTGCTGCGATCAGAGCAGGCAGCTCGGTCGACTCCGCGTTGAACGTCCTGTCATTCGGCACGGAGTGCTGTCGGCAGGAATACGGCGTTTTCGACGTAGGGATAGTCGTAGTCGTACTGGAAGGCGCGATCGACGGCGATCCCTAGGTATTCCCACGTGCTGCCGCTGGTGCTGTACTTCGAGACCCGGCACGTCCAGGTGCCGGCCTCATCGGTCGTCGTTCGCACGATCTCGTAGCTGTTGTTGCTGCTGGTCGACGATTGGGCGAGGGGCCCGGACGGTTTGTAGAGCCGGAGGTCAAGATCGGTCAGGAGTGGGTCGGAGGTGTAGCTGGCGTTGGGGTGCGATGTCCAGGCCGCGACGCAGGAGATGGGCTCGTCTGTATCGGCATAGAAGGTGAAATCGTAGGAGGTCCACGTGGTAGGGTTGATGGTCATCTGTGCGTAGCGACCGTTGAGCACATCCAGGTAGGCTGAGTACACATCGATGCCGCCGGCACCGTCATACTCGCTCAGGCGCGCATTTCCCTCGACGTTGTTTGCCGCAGAGGCCATGAGAGTCGCCCGCATCGCCTCGGGCTTGCCTGCCAGGTTGGAATCCACGTCCAACATCAGGGCGGCCTCACCGGCGACCATGGGCGCTGAGTAGGACGTGCTATTCCAATCCTGGAAATCGATGGACGGCGGGTGAATGCGCGTCGAGCGGATGCGCTCGCCCACAGCGACGAGGTCCGGCTCCTGCCGGTCGCCGTTGCTGGGTGAGCATCCAGTGCCCTCACGCCATGCCGAGAAGCTCGACATATCGTCGTTGCTCCAGTTTGCGTCGTTGTGGTCGTCGAAAGAACCGACCGTGAGGATGTTGAAGGCCATGGCGTGATCGTTGATCAGGTCAGCTGAGTTGCCAGCAGCGTGGGTCACCAGCACACGATCCACCACCACCCGGTAGTCGAAGAACCTGCCCAGGCTGCTCAGACAGCCGCTGGGCAAAGCGGCCCCCCAGGAGTTGTTGATGACGTCCACACCCTGGGCCACAGCCCAGTTGGCAGCAGCCTGGATGTTGGCCGTAGAGTAGTCGGTGGCGTTGGCGGAATACATGGCGGCGCCGCGGGCGATGCCCAGGTGGAAGCCATGGGACGAGTTGACGTTGCCCATGGTCCGGGTGGCGTGGTCGTCCATATTCGGGCTGCCCCAGTCTCGGGCGCTAGCATAGTTGTACAGCCAGAAGTTCTGGTAGGCGCGGCTGTCCTCGAGGATGGCCACGCTGGCACCGCTGCCGGTATAGCCCCGGCCCCACACGGCCGGCGCGCGCTGCGTATTCTGTGCCGAGCCATTCAAGTCCTGGCTCTCGATGTCGTCGGCGTAAATGCGGCCCACTTCGGGCTCATCTGCCGCGGCCAGGGCTTGATCGCGGTTCAGCGTGGCACCTAGCACCGGCGCCTGTGGCACGAACCGAACGTCGATGCCCTGGGCAGCCAACCGCGATGCGACGTTCGTCTGCAGAGAGACCACCTGGGCAGCCAGCGCTTCCTGCGCGGCCAGGACGCTGGCAGACTCGACATTCTCCCTGTGGGCGCTCGGCGCGGCGCCATCGTGCATTAGATCGCCCTGCGTCTGAGGCTCTGCATTCAAGCCCAGACCTGGACCCACGTAGTCGGGTCCCCGCAGGCCCGCCAGCAGTGAATCGTCCACAACTAGCCAGATCTCGACCGGGATCCTGGCGTTGGGGTTCTCCTCATAGCGCCGGAAGAGCTGCGAGTCGAGCTTGCCGTACTGCGCTTGGTACGCCGCATCGGCCGCAGCACGGAAATCTTCGGGCGTCCAGGCGTGGCCTGCTGAGTCGACGAAGGAACCGTAGACAGCCTGGCTAGACGGATTCCGCATCTTGTACTGGGTGACAGTGCCCATCGCGGGGACGTCGATGACCAGCTTGTAGTCCACCACCAGATCGGCTGCCGGCACATCATACGTCTCGGCTACAAAGGCCAGAGCCGTGCCTTCTACCGAATCCTGGGCGGTCACGCCACCCGCAACCGCCAGCAGCACGGCACTCAGTGCCAGCAGCATGAGTCCCTTGAGTTTCACGTTGATCTCCTTTGCTTGATGTTGTTGTCCACTTGTCTGACAGCGCCCACGATGGTCTTGCCCTCTATCTACCTCCTCCTTTCCGTTCTGTGCGACAGCATGCCGGTTTGCGAACCACTTCGCCCTCCTGCGGGCCAATGATCGGCGTGTGAAGTCCTTTGTATGACCTGTGAGGTGAGGGAGATGTAGACAAGCTCTGGTGGATGCTCCAGCGCCGATGCATATGCAAGCATGGCAGGCATTCTCTTCCGCGGAGTGCTGCGGGGTGGCTTGTGCCGATCGAGAAATAAGGCGAGGAATCTAAAGGCCAGTTGGGCAAGAAGCTCGTAGTCCCTATCGCAGAGCCGGTCGATAGAGCGGGCCAACTGAGCGACCACGCGTCTCGAATGTCCAGTCGTGCCGACCAGCCTGCAAAAACCCTGCCGCGGTAATCATGCTTCAGGTGCACTGCCGCAGTGAGCCATTTCCAGCATAGCACATTCCACCCCCGCGTCAAGTGCTCCTGGAAAAAACGGCGCCTGGTCCGCTTCGCTTGCGGTGATGAGGAACAAGCTGGTAAGTGCCGCTCTGCGCGCAACGCAGGTCTCGCTGCGGCATGTCGTGTCGTGGGCCAAACCTACGACGGAGAAGACCAAGACCGACTTCACTTTTCTGGTTCCCGAGACGATGTATAATCCTGCACACGGTGGGGGCTAATGGCGGTTGGGCCGGACGCTGCCACGGTTGTGGCCTTGCTGCGTCGATCGGTCGAGTCTGTTCTTCCCTGGCATCTCGCCCGACCGCGCGACCAGGCGGCACGGCTCTGCAGACCGTTTCTCTCTGTTCTGCACAGGATGTCTCATCAATCGTATCCTCGACACGAGACGACCACGGAAATCAGTGGTGATCCAGGTCGTCTCGAAGATTGCTCAAGGGCATCCTGGAGAAGCCGCGGAATCATGCCATTCCGCTAGGGCGTCAGCCCCGCCCGCCTATCGTATGATGGCGGTCTCAACTGATTGCCTGACCGTCTGTGGAATGGTGCTTGCTAGCCGCCAGGATAGCAGGGTCAGGGCTGACGGCCGGGATTTGCGACGTCACGGGCGCACCTCGCCCGGGCTCGTTGGGACGGGAGGTTATGATGCAGGACCAAGACTTGCGTGTCGTGATGCGCAACTTCGTCATCGAGCTTGTGGTGTACTCGGTTCTCGTGCTCATCTACTCCGTGGTCGCGCTGCGATGGCTGAGTGAACCCCTCTCCAGGCTCTTCCACAGCAACCTGTTGGCCTACGCCGTGCTCTCGTTGGGCCTGATTGTGGCCCAGGGAGCGTTGCTCGACATCGTCACTGCCTTCCTTCTTGATCAGCTCGCACTGGACCGCCTGGAGTAGGCAGACCGATGCATTTTCCCATCGCTGGCGTAACAGTCAACCCGCTCCTGCTGGCGGGCCTGGGCTTCTTGGTGGGCATCCTGGGAGGATTCTTCGGCGTGGGTGGTGGCTTCATTGCTGGCCCCCTGATGTTCTGGATGGGCGTGCCCATGAACTTCGTGGTGGGCACAGACTTGGCGCATATGACGGGCAAGTCGATCGTCGCTGCGCGCCGGCATCGCGCGCTCGGCCACGTCGACATCAAGCTAGGATTGGTGATGGTTGTGGGCACGATACTGGGCGTCGAAGGCGGGGCCAGGGTCATTGAGGCCCTTGAGACGGCCGGCGTGGTCGACCTGGTGGTCGGGGTCAGCTACGTGCTGATCCTTCTGACGATAAGCGTTTTTACAGCCTGGGAGAGTCTGCGAGCGTTGCGCATGATGCGCACAGACCAGTTGGATGCTCGGGAGGTCATCGGATTCGGAGGCATTCGGCAGCGGATCCACGGCATACGCCTACGTCCAATGATTGCGCTGCCTGGATCGGGCATCGGCTCCATCTCGCTCTGGGTGATCCTGAGCGTCGGTCTACTGACGGGCTTTCTGGCCGGAAGCTTGGGGGTTGGCGGCGGATTTGTGCGCGTGCCGATGCTCGTCTACGCGCTCGGGATCCCGACCCACGTGGCTGTCGGAACAGACCTCTTCGAAATCGTGATCTCGGCCGGCTTTGGGACGCTGACGCACGCAGTCAAAGGGAACGTGGACGTCCTGATGGCCCTGACGATGCACACCGGCGCAGCTCTGGGGGCGCAGATAGGTGCGACGGCAACTCGGTTCTTCAGCGGGCCTAGGATCCGACTGCTCTTCTCCGGTTTGCCTCTCGTGGGCGCTGTGCTGGTCCTGATAAGGCTGTTTGGCAGCGGGGCGGTTCATTTATAGGGTTGTAGGAGGGGCGATGAAGGTTCTGGTTTGCGTCGCATGTGAGTCGGGAGCTGGCCCTCAGCTTTCCTTTGGACGGATTCTCGCTATGCTCGATACGTCGGCTGAGCTAACGCTTCTCCACGTCCTCGCTCCCGGCGGCGATCGAGGCGCCGCAGAGGCGTGCCTGTCCGAGGCTCGCGGGAAATTGGATTGTGGCGAAGTCGCGGTTAAGATCCGTCGAGGCGACCCGTTGAGTGAGATCGTTGCGGAGTTGGAGGAGGGAGGGTATGACCTTGCGGTGCTGGGGCCGAACG
The DNA here is from genome assembly GCA_050050015.1 of Anaerolineae bacterium. Classification (GTDB taxonomy): domain Bacteria; phylum Chloroflexota; class Anaerolineae; order B4-G1; family B4-G1; genus SKLM01. The sequence continues at coordinate 5,418 of JASFVD010000031.1, forward strand.
AAGCCCCAGGGCTGAAGAGACACCTCCTGGGCTCGGTGACAGCTCAGGTTGTCCGGCGCGCCAAGAGCTCTGTACTCGTCGCCCAGCAGGCTCGGTCCGAGCTTGGGCGCATTCTGATCTGCACTGGAGGGGCAGAGGTGGCCGAGGATGTGATCGAGACGGGCGCCTGGATCGCTCAAGCCGTGGGCGCGCGGGCCACGCTCCTTCACGTGGTCACGCCCGTTCCCAGCATGTACACGGGCCTGGGCGAATTGGATGAGTCCCTGTCGGAGCTTCTCCGCACAGACACGCCGGTAGCGCGTCATCTACGGCACGGGGCGGAGATCTTGGACCAGTACCGGGTTTCGGCAGAGCTGAGACTGCGCTACGGCGTCGTTGCCGACGAAATCATCCGAGAGGCACGAGAGGGGAACAATGATCTGGTGCTGTTGGGCGCGGCGAAAGGGAGGGCCAAGCTGAAGCGTCTCGTGCTGGGCGAAGTCACGGAACAGGTCGTGCAGCGCTCACCTCGCTCCGTTTTGGTTGTCAGGAGGGCGCTCGGGGGCCGCCTCGGCCGTGGTAGCGCATGAAGTATGGGTAGAGGTCCTCGGCGTCGTTCAGCCGCTCTGGCTCAAGGTTGTGCTCGGGCGGCCAGGCAATGAACGGCGACGCCTGCGGCCCGCCCAATCCGCCGTGGGTGGCAGCCTGAGATTCGAAGGTGATGACCTTTCCATCCTCTTGGACATCTCCTAGCACGATCAAGTCGCCAGAGTGCGGGAAGTGTGCAACGCGGTGGATCTGACAGGCTGCGTAGTCCTCGTCGCCATAGGGAGCCAGCGGGTTTGGCGGCTCCTCTAGCTCCGGTGCCCCACCAATATCAAGCGTCCCGCCCTGTCGTCCGAGTACGATGGTCCGCTCTCCTGCGCGGCCAATGACGGCCCCGATACCGGCTGTTGTCGTCAGCCTGTCCAGCAGCTGAGGATACAAGAGCAACACTTCAATCATGTCGAGCGGGCGCTGGGTGACGTTGAAGTAGATGTGCGCCAGCGACCCTGAGGCCGATACGACCACATCCTTCTTCCGCTTCATGTCGTAATCTAGGCCTTCTGTCTCACTGACGTACTGATCCGCGTAGCGTCGCGCCGCGGCCAGAGCGCTGCGAAAGCGCCGAGGAACGTTTTCCTCTAGTGCACGAAGCTCCTCGCGGAGATACCGCGCTCTGTTCCGGACGTACGTGTGGCGCTCCATCCTCTCGTCCAAGGAGAGCCCCTCGCCAATCTCTGCTATTAGGTGCTGTCCCAGTGTGCTACCATTCTGCCAGCTAAAGGGCACGGATGGAGTATTGCCGTGGTCGGACATAAGGTATAGATCGTACTCCCGCTTCTGGTAGTGAGCTCGCATGCGATCGATCTGATGAATCCGTCTGTCTATGCCGCGCAGAACACGCAAGGCTCCTCGGTGATCCGGCCCGAGCTCGTGCGCTACCTCGTCGTAGCCGTTGTAGTTGGCGTAGATGGCAGGTGCGCATCGGTAGATGTCGAGCATGACGCCAAACGTCTGCACTTCGGTGAACAGCGAATCACTCACGGCGTGGAGCAGAGGGGAGAAAACGTCAAGCGGATTCACCACGTGGAGTTCCTTATCGGGATGAGTCGGTAGCCCGCGAAGCCGGGCGCCAAGCTGCTTGCTCAAGGGTCCCGTGAGGGCAACCAGGCGGCGAGCCAGGCTGCGGAAGTAATCCGCGACGGCCATTCCGAAGACACGGAGCACCCTGCCCGGGTTGAGCAAGAAGAGCGTCAAGAGTCCGACTCCTCTCAGGCTCTCGAAGAAGCGTTGCCGACGGAGTGTGCTGAGCGTGAAGAGCGCCATTTCCGCGTCACCGTCGAACAGGCTGACGTAGCACGAGCCTCCGCTCAGGATCCCACGTTTGCCCTCACTGATCCGGTCAACCATAATCGGGATCTGGTCGAGGCGCTGAGGGGTCATCACCGCTCCGCGGTCCTTCTCGTACCAGCGATACCCCGGGATGTCGAAGCGGTTGCCAAACATCATACCGGCCTGCACGGCAGGCGTGGAACTGGGAAGGCCACATCGCCAAGGAGCGACTTCCAGCTGGTTGGAGCTCAACAGGCGACTCACGTATGGCATCGCACCAGCCTCCAACGCCTGCATCAGGTGAGCGTAGGAGAGACCGTCTATCTGCAGGAGTATGAAGCCTCGTCCTTCGTCGTTCGCGACCGCTGAACGGCCCAGCCGGCGAGCCATGGCCCCGTACTTGCGCCGATAGTAGACGTCAGTGACTCTACCGACAACGTCGAGGACTCGCCGTGCAAACCAGGTAGGCATCTCTGCTCTCTGCACCTCTCGGAACGTCGATGCTCGGCGCCCGTAACGACCGGGCTGCGACGGCCGGTCGGTCCGCGCATGATCGCGCCGTGCGCGAGCATCCGGGCCAGCTGTCGTAGCGCTTAGCTGGGTGTTTCCCGCCCGCAGGGGATTTCGGGAGCAACCAGTGGTACCTATCAGCCCGACGGGGCTCTAGTTCGCCGGCTTCTCGAAGATGGGGGGCATCGCTCGCTTATGGGCTGATTCGGCGATCATCATCTTGACTCTGTGCAGCTCACGCGAGCCAACGTCGGCCGTCTCTCCCGCCTCGATGGCTCCGAGGACCTGGTCGAGTCGGTGGTAGGTGATGCCTAGCTCTTCCTCGTCAGTCTGACCAGGCCACAGACCAGCGGACGGTGCGCGGTCGATGATGTCCTGCGGAACACCAACGTCGCGAGCGAGGTCCCACACCTCTGTCTTGTAGAGATCACCGAGTGGCAGCAGGTCGACTCCGCCGTCACCGTACTTCGTGAAATAACCGACAGCCAGCTCCGTCTTGTTACCGGAACCGAGAACCAGATAGTTGTTAGTTTGAGCGAGGTAGTAGAGGACCGTCATGCGCAGCCTGGGTTTGATGTTGGCGGCTGCCAGATCGTGTTCGCTAGGGGGAAGGTGTTCGCGCAGCGTATCGTAGACGTCGTCGAGCGTTACCCTGACCGCCGGAATGTCGAACGCGTCGGCAACGCGTCGAGCAAGGCGGGCGTCCGTACTCACGGAATGACAAGGGAGAAGGGCGGTCAGAACGGACTGCGCGCCGACTGCCTTCGCGGCCAGTGCTGCCGTCGTTGCCGAATCAACCCCTCCGCTCAGACCGAGGACGAAGCCGTCGGCTCCGGCCATGGCGAGGTGATCGGCGAGCCAGTCTGCTATTTGACGTTGTAGGATCATAGAGGTCTCCTCGATACAGCGCACGGACCATGGTTGGTCCTACGTCTCTGTCGTCGGCCGGTGCAAGGGAGAGGGCGAGTCGCCGCCGCGAGAGAAGCCCGGTACCGTCTGCTTCCATCGCGTCGGAGAGTGGCAAGCTGAAAGATCGCCCAGAGTAGGACCTGACAATCGTCCACGACTCAGCCGATGCTGGCAACCACCTCCACGCCATTCAGTGCCATCTGGTAGAGGAATATGCGGTGTAGGAGATCGCCGTCGTGGGGCATCGCGCCGACTTCCTCGGCCACGTCCACGGGCGTATCGAAGGTCTGCACGGCGTTGGCCGGCACAATGACGCGGGTGTCCTCCTCGCATCTCACGTTTGCGCGCACGCGGAGGTAGATGGCAGCGTGATAGACACAGATGTCCGTGCAGACACCGAGGACGATAAAGGTGTTGACGCCTGGATGCTCCGCCAGCCAGGGCTCCAGTTTCGTGCCGACGTTCGAGCTTATGGAGTTCTTCGGTAGGATGGTGAAGAGATCGGAGAATGGGAGATCGCGCAGTTCGGAGATGGTCTCGCTCTCCTCTGTTCCCTCAATGCAGTGAGGGGGATACGCGGAGAACTCCACGGCCTCTGGCCTGTGGGTGTCCTGGAGGAGAAGGAAGTGCTGCACACCCAGATCATAGGTGCTGTGAAAGACACCCACCGCTGCGGGCACGATGCTCGCCGATCGCTGGCTCGCAAGCGGCCCCGTGTCGCAGAAACCCTTCAACAGATCTTCCGACACTACGGCGACGCGTGCTGGGTCGGCAATGGCCTGTTCCAGAACCATGGAAGGAAGGGAATCCTCCCACCGGTACAGCCAGTCGAGGAAGGCCTTGTTCCTCATTGGTTTCTCCTGCATAGTCGTGGCTCCTTTCAGAAGTGGCGCTCGATGACTCAATATCAGGTCACGGTGTCGAGTCCTCAACCGCCATTGCTGAAGAGGGCTTCCGGCTTCGTCCTGTGTGCTTTCTGCTGGAACTCCTCACATAGGCTTGAGCCATCCCTATTGTCGCTGGATTCCGATCCTCGGTCAAGCCTCGAAGCAGTCCGCCACACCGAGGTCAGGGTGCAACCTTCACCTGGGAAAGCGTGACGTGGCTGGCCTGCATGCGGCCGTCGGGAGGCGTCACGGGAAGATGATCGATGCTTCCCTTCCGATGGGCGTATACGGCGATCCGTACGCTGTAAGGACCCGCTGTGGCGTCGGGAAACACGTCCAGAGGGATCGAGTACGAGATGGCCTCTCCAGGCTCCCAGGCGGCGGTTGGGGCGTTGCCTTCGAGGGGCCAGCTGTCGTGCTGCGCCGCCTTGCGCTGTGAATCCTCGTCGATCAGCTGTGCTGAGACGGTGTAGTTCTCCTCCATTGGCTGTAGTGCTTCCCAGTGGAGCGTCAGCGTGACTGTCTCGCCAGGACGGACCCAGCGCCGGGACAAGTCGTATCCACTCAACATCATCCGATCCCCAAAGTTGACAGAGATGCGGTTGGGAACGTCTCCATCTCGTTCCTGGATTCTCACTCGACCGAAACGCACGTTGTCGACCTGTGCCTCTCCGCCTGGTTCGACCACGGGCAGTCGTTCGCCCGTCCTGGTGTTGTAGAGCCCGACCTCGACCTGGGCTTGATCTGGGGCGTATGCCGTTGAGGGGACGGGAATAACGTATCGATCGGCCCATCGTCGGCCGGGATCCAGCCATGTGGTGGACAGTAGGCCCAGTCCGGGATGCGTGTCTCGTTGGGCGATCACCAGCTCATGGTCGTCGAGGACGTGTGCAAAGACGGTGTGGTCGTCCTCGGTCGGTTCGATCGCTTCCCAGTATAGCGTAACAGCTACCTGACCCCCGGGCGTCGTCGTCTCGGTCTCCAGATCATAGCCCAAGAGACGCATAGCGTCATCGAAATCGACCTTGATCCTCTGAGGAATTTCTCGGACTTGCTCCTGGCTGAGAGGTTGGGGATGTGCGTACGCCGGCCGGATCCAAACGAAGGGTGCAGCGGCAGACAGCCCGAAAAGGAACAGAGCAAAGAGAGTGACTAACGGAGGGAGGGTCAAGCGGGGCTCGACACCGAGCCGGCGTGGCCACCATGCGTTGAGCCCCATGGCAATAAGGAGAGACCAGACCGGCAGAGCGGCATAGATGAGCCTGCCCTGAGAGGACCACGTGACGCGCGCCCACTGGATCCACGGGACCAGAACGCCGACGCCCCACAACACGCAGACGACGAACTGTAGATTGCGGAAGGATGCGACCGAGCCCCCTGACGAATCGCTCAGGTCGCTCCGGAATGATAGCTGGTCGTCGGCGGACTGCAGCCTGCCTGAGAGGGCTTTTCTCCCCGTGAAGGCCCGGACCTGAGACCTGACGAGGGCGATCATCAAGCCAAGACCTACCACCATCAGTGAAGTGTTCAGGATGCGATAGACCCAAGGGGGCATGGGGACGTTGAGCCCTCCGAAGTTGCCCCAATAGCCGGCAAGGAAGCTGTAGCGCTCCCGCCAAAGCTGAGCCAGCGTCGCAGGGACTGCGCGCTTCCCCAGAATCTGGATGAAAGCGTTCAGGCCCGTGATATCCCCGTAGAGACGCAGGTTTCGCAGGTACCACCATCCGGAGATGATCAAGACTGGAAGTAGCGTCGCAAGGCCGCCGACAAAGAACTCGGTCCACGCGGCCCTGTGACCGTTCGAG
>JASFVD010000032.1:0-11349 GCA_050050015.1 Anaerolineae bacterium
GGCGCCTGGCTTTGAGGCCTACCATGCCGAGGGATCGGCCGAGTACGGTTGGGGCCGGTACCCAAATGTGGTCACCTCGATACAATTCGAGCGGTTGCTCAATGCCTCCGGTCCCACACACGGTCACGCCCAGCGACCGTCGGACGGCCGGACGCCGAAGCGGATCGCGTTCCTCCAATGCGTTGGCTCGCGCGATCAGAAGCACGACTACTGCTCCTCCGTCTGCTGTATGTATGCCACCAAGGAGGCCATCCTGGCCATCGAGCACGAGCGAGATACCGAAGTTACCGTGTTCATGATGGATATGCGGGCCTTCAGCAAGGGCTATGAGGAGTACTATCAGAGGGCTCGGGAACGATACGGTATTGCTTATCGAAGATGTCGCATCTCCGAGATAAAGGAGGATCCGCAGACGCACGATCTCTTGGTGCGGTACGTCGAGGATGGTGACTCACGGCTGTCCGTTCGCAGTTCACAATTCGACATGGTGGTGCTGTCGGTGGGTATGGAGATGTCGGACAAGGTGCGGGAGCTGGGACAACGAGCCGGGATCGCGGTAGACGAACACGGCTTTGCCAAGACAGAGCCCTTCGCGCCACTGGAAACCAGCCGACGTGGTATCTTCACACTGGGGCCGTTTCAGGAGCCAAAGGACATTCCTGAGTCGGTGGTCCAAGCCAGCGGGGCGGCCGGGCTTGCAGGGGCGCTGTTGGCCCCCGCTCGCTGGACTATGACGAGGGAGGAGCCTTATCCCCCGGAACGAGATGTCTCCCAGGAGCCTCCCCGTGTCGGTGTCTTCGTTTGCCATTGTGGTTCGAACATCGCTGGCTTTCTGGATGTGCCGGGCGTGGCCGAGTACACTGAGGCGCTTCCGGGAGTCGTGCACGCGGAGCACAACCTCTATTCTTGCTCTCAGGACGCCATCCAGCACATCACGGAGGTCACGAAAGAGAAGGATCTGAATCGAGTCGTCGTCGCCTCTTGCACACCGTTGACGCATGAACCCCTATTTCAGGACGCCATCCGGCAGGCTGGCCTCAATCCGGCCCTTTTCGAGATGGCCAATATCCGCAATCAGTGTTCTTGGGTCCATCCGGACAATTGGGACGCTGCCACGGAGAAGGCCAGGGATCTAGTGCGGATGGCCGTTGCCAAGGCGACCCGACTCGAGCCGCTGCACAAGACAGAGATCGAGGTGGAGAAGGCGGCACTGGTCATAGGTGGTGGAGCCGCCGGCATCAACTCAGCACTTACGCTGGCCCGTCAAGGTTTCCCGGTGCACCTCATCGAGAGAGAAGATCACCTGGGCGGGAACTTGCTTCACCTGATGCACGCCGTCGAAGTGGAGGCGGGAACCAAGAGGGAGAGATGGCTTGACCCTCAAGCCTATGCCCGTGAGTTGGCGGAGCAGGTGACCTCAGAGCCTCTTGTTTCCGTCCACCGAAACACGGAATGCCTCGACACGAAAGGGTTCGTGGGCAACTTCTCGTCTCGTCTCCGTGGGCCGGAAGGCGAGTTTGAGATTCGGCACGGGGCGACCGTGATTGCCACGGGTGGCCAGGAGTATCGTGGGACGGAGTACGGGTACGGGACGGACTCACGGATCCTCACGCAACAGGAGTTCGAGCGGAGGATGGAACAGGCTGAGGACCTTCCCGACTCGGTGGTCATGGTCCAGTGCGTGGGGCCGGCGGAGCGATACTGCTCTCGCATCTGCTGTGCAACGGCCATGAAGAACGCACTCAGGCTGAAGAAGCACAATCCCGAGGCTGAGGTGACAGTCCTCTACAGGGACATTCGCACCTACGGCTTCAAGGAACGCATCTATGAGAAGGCCCGTCGGGCCGGGGTGATGTTCGTTCGGTATGACTTCGATCACAAGCCAAGCGTGGAGGCCGGGGAAGCCGTGCTGCGGGTCACGGTGAGGGAACCCGTGCTAGGGCGAGAGCTAACACTAGAGCCGGACCTGGTTGTACTCAGCATGCCGGTTGTTCCTTCTGACGGCGCCAGGGATCTGGCGACCAGGCTCAAGATGCCCGTCGATCTGGATGGTTTCTTCATGGAAGCTCACGTGAAGCTGCGGCCGGTCGATTTCTCGACGGACGGCTTCTTCCTGGCGGGCATGGCACACTATCCGAAGCTACTGGGTGAGTCGATTGCCCAGGCTCAGGCGGCTGCTGCTCGAGCGGCGACCATCCTCAGCCGGGATACCCTGGAGGTCGGGGGTGTCGTCGCCCAGGTTGATGAGGCGGAGTGTGTCGGTTGCCTGACCTGCGTGCGCATCTGCCCTTACGACGTGCCGGAGATTCGGGCCGATGTTGCCGGTGTAGGAGGTACGCTTGGTGCGGCCTACATCGAGCCGGCTCAATGCCATGGCTGCGGAATATGTGTCGGCGAGTGCCCGGCCAGGGCCATCCAACTGCTCCACTACCAGGAAGGACAGATGGAGGCGAAGATCGCTGCTTTCATGGAACCGGCCCCGCTGCCCGTCACGTAGCCTGTACATCTTTCTGTGGATGGGCAGACCTGGACTATGAGGTGTGAAGATGAGTGAGACATCTATGAACAAGTCATCTTTCGATCCAAAGATCCTCGCCTTGTGCTGCCGGCATTGTGCGTACGCCGCAGCCGACTTGGCTGGCGCCATGCGCCTTCGTTATTCTCCGAGTGTTCGCATTGTGGAGGTGCCCTGCTCGGGCCGGGTGGAGCCGCTAGAGATGCTTCACGCGTTTGAGCGCGGCGTGGATGGCCTACTGGTGGCCGGCTGACTGGAGGGAGAGTGTCATTACCTGGAGGGTAATGTGAGCGCCAAACGGAGGGTGGCGTATGTCTCCGACCTGCTTGACGAGGTCGGCTTGGGCGGAGAGCGCATAGACATGGTGAATATGTCCTCGGCGATGGCGGTCCAGTTCGCGGAGACGGTTGAGAATATGACGGAGAAGGTGCGAGAGCTGGGCGCGAACCCGTTGCGGGATGCGCGGGATTCAGACACGGTAGACTAGAACGGAGGATGCAATGATCGTAGGCGAACAGAAGCCGCTTGACGAGATAATGGAACTGCTTGGTGATGCTCAGAAGGTGTTGGTCGCGGGGTGCGGAACCTGTGTGACCGTTTGCTTCGCCGGTGGTGAGAAGGAGGTTGGCATCCTGGCTTCGCAGCTGCGGATGAAGAGCAAGCTGGATGGTCATACGATGGACGTGGACGAGGTCACCGTCCAACGTCAGTGCGAGTGGGAGTACGTCGACCCACTTGAGGAGCGACTGGACGACTACGACGTTGTCCTCAGTCTGGCCTGCGGCATCGGCGTGCAGGCTATGAATGAGCGCTTCGCTGAGACCATTACGCTACCTGGGATCAACACGACGTCCTTGAGTCTGCCTGTAGACCAGGGCGTGTGGGAAGAGCGCTGTCAGGCCTGTGGCGACTGCCTTCTAGGTGTAACGTTCGGCATCTGCCCCATCGCTCGGTGCTCCAAGCAGCTGCTGAATGGGCCGTGTGGCGGGTCACAGGACGGTGTGTGTGAGGTGGACAAGGATATCTCGTGTGCCTGGCAGTTGATCTGGGATCGAGCCATGGAGTTCGGACAGGTGGAACGGCTTCTGAAGATTCAACCTCCCAAGGACTGGTCGGAGAGTCGCGACGGCGGGCCGCGCAAGATCGTGCGCGAGGATCTGCAGCTGGAGAGAGAGTGAGGTAGGACAATGGCGAAAGCACAAACGAACGGCTTCAAATCTGGCAGCAACTTGGAGAAAGTGCTGGAGGCAGGACACTTCGCGGTGACGGGAGAGCTTGGGCCCCCTCAGAGTGCTGATGCGGAGGAGGTCATCCATAAAGCGCACCTGCTCAAAGGTGTGGCGGATGCCTTCAATATCACCGACAACCAGACCGCCGTCGTCCGCCTATCCAGCATCGGCTCCGCCGTGCTCATGATGAGGGAAGGACTGGAGCCGACAGTGCAGATGACGTGTCGGGACAGAAACCGGCTGGCGATTCAGTCTGATCTGCTTGGTGCCTACGCGCTGGGAGCACGCAACCTGCTGTGCCTGACTGGCGACCATCAGAGCTTCGGCAACCATCCTTCGTCCAAGAACGTGCACGACCTGGATTCGATCCAGCTGATCAAGATGGTCAAGGATATGCGGGATGAGGGAATCTTTGACTGTGGCGATGAGGTCAAAGGGCAGGAGCCTCGGTTCTTCATAGGGGCCGCGATCAACCCGTTCGCTGATCCGTTTGAGTTCCGAGCCTATCGGCTTGCCAAGAAGGTGGCGGCCGGCGTCGACTTCGTGCAGACCCAGCTAATCTACGATATGCCTCGCTTCCGTAAGTTCATGGAACAGGTCGTAGATATGGGCCTCCACGAACAAGTCTACATCTTGGCCGGCGTCGGGCCTATCAAGTCCATTGGGGCAGCGAAGTACATGAAGAACTACGTCCCTGGCATGATCGTCCGCGATGAGTGGGTAGAGGGGTTAAGGGCAGCCGCCGCCGACATTCCCAAGGAGGACAAGGCGGCTCGGCGCGAGGCCCTCCGACGACAAGGCATCGAGGCGTGCAGCGAGCAGATCAAAGAGCTACGCGAGATAGAGGGGGTGGCTGGGGTACACATCATGGCCATCGAATGGGAGGAGGCTGTGCGGCCCATCGTAGAGGGTGCAGGGCTTCTACCGCGCCCCGAGGTAGAGTAGGGAGATGACTATGGCGACAAGAGAGCGTAGAGAGACGAGAACGCTGGCGGAGGAAGTCAAGCGTCATACCGACTCCAACCCCTATCTCTGCTATCAGTGTGTGCGGTGCTCCAGCGGGTGCCCGGTCGCGGAGCACATGGATCTTCTTCCTCACCAGGTGATGCGGGCCATCCAGTTCAACGATGATGAGGTCCTGAAGGCCAAGACACCCTGGGTGTGCGCCGCGTGCGTGACGTGCAGTACCCGCTGCCCGCAGGGGATCGATGTGGCCGGGGTGATGGATGTCCTTCGCATAGAAGCCCGCAGACGGGGCGTCAAACCTGCTGTGCCCGAGGTCGAACTCTTCACCCAGCTCTTCCTGCGCGACATCGGGGCCCTCGGACGCCTCTATGAGGCCGGGTTGATGGGTGCTATGAACGTGCTGACTATGCAGCCGATGAAGGACATGGACTTAGGGGCGAAGATGATCCTCAAGCGCAAGCTGAAGCTTCTCCCTGAGTTCGTTCGACCTCCGAAGAGAGTGAAGCCGGTGGAGGTTGAGGGGAATGCTATCGCCTACTTCCCGGGCTGTTCCCTGGAATCGACCGCCACCGAGTTCGACGATACGTTCAGGGCCGTGTGCAAGGCGCTGGACCTGAAACTGGTCGAACCGCCAGGCTGGATCTGCTGTGGCTCCACACCCGCCCACACGACGGACCCCGTGTTGGCTGCCTACTACGCTGTGCAGAACCTATCCATTGTCGAGCGGATGGGATTTGAGCAGATGGTGGCGCCTTGCCTGGGTTGCTACCAAAGGTTCCGAGCCGCCGAGCATGAGATGAGGCGTGATGCGAGCCTGGCCGAGAAGGTGTCCGAACGGATCGGGTATGAATATCAGGGCACGGTCGAGACGTTGCACTCGGTGGAGACCTTGCTGAAGCGAATAGGCCTGGATGGGATCCGCGACAAGGTGCAGAAGCCGCTCAACGGGATGAAAGTGGCCTCCTACTACGGCTGCGCGACGACTCGACCTCCCAAGCTCACGGGCGCGGACAACGTTGAGTATCCCATGTCCATGGATCACATCGTACGTGCTCTGGGAGGCGAGCCGGTGGATTGGTCTTTCAAGACCGACTGTTGTGGGGGCAGCCTGGGCATCAGCCAGACGGACGTAGCCCTCGAACTCTCCTCCAAGATTCTCAAGAACGCGAAGGCCTGCGGTGCAGAGATAATGATTACTGCTTGCCCCCTGTGCCAGGTGAACGTCGAGGCTCGCCAGATGCAGATGGACCTGGGGTTCGACCTCCCTGTGCTGTACATCACCCAGCTGATGACACTGGCCTTTGGTATGGATGCCAAGCAAGCGGTGTTGAGCAAGCAGATCGTCGACCCCGATCCAGTGCTGACCAAGTACGGGCTGCTAGAGCCAGTCAAAGTACCTTCATAGGAGGCCGAACGTGCTAGTCAAAGATCTGATGACGCCTGACCCCATATGCGGGCGCCCGCGTATGGTGGTGACCGAGCTTCAGAAGCTGATGATCGACAACGAGATCCGACACCTCCCCATCCTGGACGAGGAAGACAGGCTCGCGGGGTTGGTCACACAGCGCTCGCTTCTCAGCGCGCTGCGCGCCGAGGAGAGCGATCTTAGCCAGTTCGAGGTGAGTTATATTCTGGCCAAGATCCAGGCTCGACACGTGATGGTCGAGGATGTGATCACCATCGATCAGGATGTCCCTGTGGAGGAAGCTGCCCGCATCATGGCGGACAAGCGGATCGGGTGCTTGCCCGTGACCGGCGACGGAGAGCTGGTAGGTATCATCACCGACAATGACCTTTTCGATGCGATGCTCAACCTGCTTGGCGCTGGGCGCTCGGGTGTTCGGCTGGCCGTCCTTCAGCCCGACCGCACGGGTGAGGTGGCTCGTTTGACCAACGCCATCGCCGAGCAGGGAGGCTACCTCTCCGTCTGCGCCGGGTATTACCCTGAGGGTATCCCGGATAAGTGGGTCTCCGTGGTCAAGGTCACTAATCTGTCCCAGGATGAGTTGGTGCGGATCATCGGAGATCTGGAGGATATGGAAATCCGGGACGTGCGCGAGGTATGAGCGCTAGCACAGAGGTTGACCAAGCCTAGACCGGAGGACATGGCCCGTGCCCGAAGCCAAGCACATGATAGAGGCGCGGCGTCTGCTCTGTAGCGAGTGGATCAAGGATCATCCTAGGCCCTTGGAGACCCTCTACAGAGTCACCAAATCAGTGGTCTTGTGGCTGTACCCGCTGATGAGACGGGTCAGCCCATCCCTGGCCGAGAATCTGATGATATGGGGTGAGAAGATCCTAAAGGGGTGGGTCTTCAACTGTCAGATGTGCGGCCAGTGTATCCTCCACAGCACGGGCATGACGTGTCCCATGACGTGTCCCAAGAAGCTGCGCAACGGTCCTTGTGGCGGCGTGCGCCACAACAACCACTGCGAAGTCATCCCCGAGAGACGCTGTGTCTGGGTCCAAGCCTGGGAGCGCAGCCAGGACATGAGATACTACGGTGACGAGATGTCCATTCTCCAGGCGCCGGTCAACCATGCCCTGAGATCTACCTCCGCCTGGGCCAACATGGTCGAGGGACGGGACACTGACGTACCCGCTGGGTGGGCTTTGGCGGGGCACGTCGGGGAGGGCGAACGATGACCGTAGCGTCTCCGCGAGGCCCTATGCGTTCTGGAAGTCGCCTTGAGCGTGCTCTTCGATCCGGTCGCTTTGCCGTGACTGCTGAGCTGAACGCACCCGACAGCGCTGATCCTCAGGATGTCTACAGGAATGCCCTGGTGCTGTCCAAGTGCTGCAATGCGATCAACGCCACCGACGGCGCGGGGGCCAACTGCCACATGAGCAGCATTGGCTGCTGTGCGCTTCTCAGCCGTGCGGGCTATGAGACGGTCCTTCAAGTCAACTGCCGTGACCGGAATCGGATAGCCATCCAGGGGAATCTCTTGGGTGCCGCGGCCATGGGCGTCAAGAACGTGCTCTGCATCACAGGCGACGACGTCTCAGTCGGGGATCAGCCTGGAGCCAGCCGCGTCTTTGACATGGACTCCATGCATCTGCTGCGCACGGCCCGCATTATGCGTGATCAGGGTGTATTCCTGAGTGGGCGTCGCATTTCGACTCCTCCCCGCCTATTCCTTGGTGCGGTGGTCAGCCCCTGTGCGCCACCCTATGACTGGCGTCCCGAGCGCTTGGCCAAGAAGGTCGATGCCGGGGCCGATTTCATCCAGACGCAGTTTTGCTTCGAGGTGGAGCGCTTTCGGACATTCATGCGGCGCGTGCGCGATCTAGGTCTTCACGAGCGCGTTTTCATTCTGATTGGCGTGGGACCGCTACGCTCAGAGCGAGCAGCTGAGTATATGCGCACCAAGGTGCCTGGGATCTGGATCCCCGATCGCATAGTGGAGCGAATGGCCGGAGCGCCCAAGTCCCAGAAGAGGGAGGAGGGCATCCGCATCTGCGTGGAGATCATTGAGCAAGTTCGGGAGATTGAGGGTGTTCACGGCGTTCACGTGATGGCCTATCGCCAGGAGGAAGCAGTGGCGGAAATCATTGAGAGTGCTGGTCTTCTCCCGGGCGACGGGTTCGATGCAGGAGTCTGTGCACCCGGTGAATCGTAGCCAAGTCGGGGTGTCCGTTGCCGAGGAGGTGGTTCTGTGACTCCGCTGTCTAAGATCGCCGTCAGTGGAAAGGGGGGGGTGGGCAAGACGACATTGTCCGCCCTATTCGCGCACCTCTACGCCGAGCGTGGACGCGACGTGACCGTTATCGATGCCGATCCAGTTGGAGGCCTGGCACAAGCGTTGGGATTCCCTGATGAGTTGGTGGCGAAGGTCAAGCCAATCTCTGAGATGGAGGATTTGATCTACGAGCGCACGGGAGCCAGGCCAGGCACCTCGGGCGGGTTCTTCACCATGAATCCCCGGGTAGACGACATTCCGGAGCGCTTCAGCATCTCGCATCAGGGCATTCGTTTTCTTCGCCTCGGCACCATTGAGACTGGAGGTAGCGGCTGTATCTGCCCCGAGAGCGCTCTCCTCAAGGCACTGGTGACTCACCTCCTGCTCTACCGGGAGGAGATGCTCATCCTCGACATGGAGGCCGGCGTGGAGCACCTGGGCCGCGCCACCGCCCAGGCTGTGGACGCATTCCTGGTGGTCCTGGAGCCCGGTCGCCGCAGTCTGACTACTGCGCAGCGTGTGCGCCAACTTGCGGAGGATATTGGGATTACGCATGTGTACGCGGTCGGCAACAAGATCCGCGACGAGCGCGACTGGGATTTCCTGATGCAACGGAGCCCCGTGCGGGCGCTGGGTTATCTCTCGGTCAATCGCGAGCTCCGCGACGCCGACATGCGCGGCGAAGGGATCTACCAGGCGGCCCCCAAGACTGTTCTGGAGGCGAGAAAGCTGGTTGAGGCGCTGGAGGCGCTGTGACACGGTCTGTCTATTTCGTTCTCATCAGCATAGCTAGCGCTACACTGCTGATTCCCGCCGCATCCGCTAGGGCGGATGACCCACCGCCGTCGGCAATGATTGATGGCGTGGTGGGTCATCCTCAGCGGCGCAGCCTCAGCTGCGAGTCGCGGTCCGCCGCCGACCTAGGTGCTTTTTGGGGCGCTGAATTCTCGGAAGACGCCTTCTTCCGCAGGTTGCCGAAGTCGGACAATCCGCAGCGAGGGTTCGTCGGTGACGTCGACATGCCGGCGGGAAGTATGCCGCCCGCTGGCTACGGCGTCTACGCTGGGCCTGTCGCAGCCACGCTGCGCAGCTTCGGGCTCGACGCAGAGGCTCACCACGGTGTGGAAATGCATAGCCTGAAGGAAGAACTGGCCGACCAGCGGCCAGTTATCGTGTGGGCTACGTATGATATGCAGCTGCCAGGAACTGAAATCTGGGTGTCTTCCGACGGAGAGACTTCAGTAGTCGTTCGGTGGCAGCACACGTTTATCGCCGTGGGCTATGATGAGACGGGGCTTCATCTGGTCGATGCCTACGACGGGGAGAGGAAGCAATACACATACGATGCGTTCATCTCGGCCTGGGACCAACTAGACCGGATGGCGATCACGGCGGGGGGTGTCATGATGCAGCCCTCGGAGAGATCCTGGCTGGCAATGGAAGTCGAAGGTCGTCGCCAGCTTGTTGTGGATGGTCGATGGCCAGTCGGTCCAAGATGAGGGCCGCTGAGATTGTGGCGAACCGATGAATTGGCAGACCAGTTATATCCGCAGGCTATATATTAGCGCTACGAGGAGGTACGATGCGCGATCTTCATGATGTTCAGGCAATGCTGGAGAACGTGGGCATTCCCGGAGAGGATGCCTATGACCTGCCCGACAGCACAAAGCAGTTTCCGGACGGCGCTCACTACCGGATGGAGATCTCTGGTGTCGAGCGCCCGCAAGTGCTTGAGGCATTGATCGATGAGATGGAGAAGCGGGATATTGCCATCCATCGCTTGATCTCCACCGTGATGGGGTCGACTCTGTTGGACGACGCCGAGCTCAAGGACTTCGCCCAGATGGCTGCCGACGCCGACCTGGAAGTCATCATCACGCCCGGTCCGCGTTCCGGCTGGGACGTGGGGCGTCAGCTGGTCACTCCAGAGGGAGGACTCTCCGGACTGCGGTATCGGGGCTCGGACCAACTCACCTACGTGATCGCCGAGTATCTCCGCTGCATTGACTTGGGATTCCGTGGTTTCCTCTGCATCGACGAGGGGCTACTCTGGCTGGTCAACGAGCTGAAGAAGAAAGGCGACATTCCCGAGGACGTGGTCTTCAAGGTGAGCATCTATGCCGGACACGCCAGCGCGGCGGGTGGCAAGGTCTTGGAGATGCTGGGAGCTTCGACGTTCAACCCCTTGGGTGACTTGACGCTCCCTGAGCTGGCCTCCATCCGTCAGGCAATCGACATCCCGCTCGATCTCCACATCATGCTGTCCGAGTCCTTTGGAGGCTTCAACCGCTTCTACGAGGGTGCGGAGATGGCCCGTGTCTGCGCGCCCTGCTACTTCAAGATCGAGCCGGGGCCGGCTCTGGCCGCGGGAGCGGGCGCCTGGTACAAGCCGTGGACCAGCCCGGACATGCTGGCTTGGCAGGCGCGCGAGAAGGTCAAGTACGCTCAGATCATCCACGAGCTGATTCAGGCCACGAATCCGCAGTTGACGCTTTCGGATCTGGGACCAGACGATCTGGCCATACCGCAGGTGTAGGCTCGTGAGGAAACGTAAACGCATACCAAGCAGGTCCGACACGCTGTGCGTGAGGAGGATCAGGTTGAATGACCTAACCGCATCGTTTGTTGAGCTTGTTCGCAGGGCTGCGACGGATCTCCCGTCGGACGTCGAGGCGGCCCTGCACGAGGCCCGCGACCGAGAGAGTGCGGGATCCGCAGCGCAGGGGGCACTGGATACAGTCCTGCAGAATGTGACCATTGCCCGTGAGAATGCCACGCCTGTCTGCCAGGACACCGGTGTGCCAATATTCTACGTCCATCATACAAGGGAGGTGAGCACACGCCGTCTGAGGAAGCAGATCGAGGAAGCAGTGGCGGAGGCTACGGAGCGCTCCTACCTGCGTCCCAATGCTGTCGACCCCATCACTGGCCGCAACAGCGGCAACAACCTGGGGGA
>JASFVD010000033.1:0-11331 GCA_050050015.1 Anaerolineae bacterium
CCACCAAGCAACATTGGGACAACCCTCGATCATCGTCCACGGCGGCGCATGGGACATACCGGGAGAACTGCGTCACGACGCCGAGCAAGGCTGCTTCGAGGCTGCGAAGATCGGCTGGGATGCGCTTCGGGCAGGGCAATCTGCCGTCCAAGCGGTGGAGGCTGCCGTGGGGGCGCTCGAGGACGATTCTACCTTTGACGCAGGCCGCGGGTCCGTGTTGAACGCAGTCGGCGAGATCGAACTCGATGCCATCATCATGGATGGGTCTGATCTGGCGCTTGGAGCCGTCATGGCCGTCAGGCACCTGAATCATCCCGTCACGTTGGCGCGGCTCATCATGGCCGATTCCGAGCACAACATACTTGTCGCTGACGGCGCGGAGGCTTTTGCCCGGGAGCACGGACTCACTCTCGTCCCGAACTGGCACATGATCGTGCAGCGGGAGCGCGAGCGCTGGTTGGCCAGGGATGCGGGCGACGGCTCCGACCCTGGTCTCTTCCCACACCGACCAGCGGGCACCGTCGGCGCCGTGGCCCTCGACCTCGAAGGGCATGTGGCCGCTGCTACGTCGACAGGAGGGACGTTCGACAAGCAACCCGGACGCGTAGGAGACTCGCCGCTCGTGGGCTCCGGGGCCTACGCCGACGATCGAACGGGCGCTGTCTCTGCCACCGGTGAGGGGGAGGATCTCATGAGGATCGTCATCAGCAAGTTGGCATGCGACCGTCTCGGCCAAGGAATGACGGCGCAGGCTTCCGCTGACTCGGCGATTGCCACGCTGAGCGAAAGGACGGGCGGGTTGGGAGGGCTGATTGTGCTGAG
This sequence comes from Anaerolineae bacterium, assembly GCA_050050015.1. Lineage (GTDB taxonomy): Bacteria > Chloroflexota > Anaerolineae > B4-G1 > B4-G1 > SKLM01. The sequence goes on from JASFVD010000033.1 coordinate 823, forward strand.
CAGGGACGGGGACATAGGGATCGCCCATTGCACGTCCTGTCTTGCCCACGCCTACGTCACGCCGGAGGGCGAGGTGCGCGCGGGTGTTCGAGCATGAACGGGCGGCCCGCCATCTGGGTGCCGTTCGCTCGCCCACCGCTTCAAGGAGCGCGGCGGGCTACCGATCCTTGAGGACCTTACGCTGCTCGACGTAGCGGACGACGTGTTGGCGCGCTTCCGCTTCCGCTCGCTCGGCATCGCCCTCCGCTATGGCACGGACGATCCGACGGTGAAGAGGAACGACCTCCCCTAGCATCAGGTCCGAGCGCGGCTTGCTCAAGTAGAGGAATCGACGCATCCGATTTCCCACGATGGACCAGATCTCCTGGAGCAGGTCGTGTTCAGTCAGTCTGACAAGGGAATCGTGGAAGTCGGCGTTGAGTTCCATCACGCGTCTTGCGTCGCCGGCGGCGGCAGCCTCAGCCATGTCGTCAAGGATGGCCTGGAGTTCAGCGGCTGCGGCCTCGTTGTCGCCTTTTGCCAGCAGTCGGGCCGCCAATCCTTCGAGAGGTTCCCGCACGGTGTAGAGTTCCCGAACGTCGTGTTCGGTGAGCTCGGAGACGAACACGCCGCGATACGGGATCTTCTCCACCAGACCAAGCTGCTCCAGCTGGTGGAAAGCCTCTCGGATGGGGCTCCGGCTGACGCCCAACTGCTCGGCGATGGTCGTCTCGACCAGCCGCTGGCCCGGCTCGAGCTCTCCTCTGACGATGGCCTGAGTGATCTGTTCAGAGACTCTCTGGGCAGCGGATAAGGGGCGCTCAATCGGCTCAAGTGATTTCTGGGGCATCGCCCTGTTCGACTGATGTAAGCCTGTGCGCCAATGCGCTCAATCGGCAACCTGCCTCGAAACGTGGGACGGATCGGGCTATGCGGCTATGACCGTGGCAGATAGGGTGTGAGATGTGGGGGCCAGCCCCTGCTCGTTCCCTGCCCCGATAAAGTGCGTCCGCGGATACTCGTTGCACCGCAACGCGGGCGTCGGGATGAGCCTCGCACGGCTTGACAACGTGCGGATGCCATGATAAACTGTATGCAGTATACCACTCGCAACAAAGTCTGTCAAGCTCGGCATCCACTGGCAGGAGTGTTAGCCAACTTGTCTCGTCTGACGCCATTCGCGGGGGAGACGCACCAGGCAGCTCGCTCTGGCTCAACGTGCCCCCCCGGCGCAGACGCCCCTGCGGGACGGCTGGCGTCCGGCGCCTGCCTGCGAAACCAGCATCACTTGCGTTGGGAACACTTTTCTTATTGACTCCTACCCATGCCCTACTACGCGGAAACTTAGGACGCGAACTAGCCAAGACGTTTGGGGTTACCCGTAGACTGCGGTACGGGCGCGCTCGAGACCAAGAGCGGCAGATACCGGCGGATCCATTCCATACCCGGGCGCGATGCAGCCGGGACCCACTGTCGGTCGTCAACGTAGGGAGGAGCCATTGCACACGAGCTACAGCATCAGACCAAGCGAGTATCACGACTCGGTCACGCTCATGGAGACAGCCGGGAAGATCACCTCGCTGTCCGGAGTGCTCGATGCAGCCGTCGTGATGGCGACTGGCGCAAACAAGGGCATCCTGCGCCAGGCGGGCCTGATTCTTCCCGAGATCGAACGAGCGACTGCGAATGACCTCGTCATCGTCGTTGCGGCCGATGACGAGGAGTCAGCGGATCGAGCCCTAAGGGCTGCCGAAGCACACCTGGCCCAGCGCCCACAGAGGAACGCCGTCGGGGCCGACCTCCGGCCGCATACCCTCCGAGGTGCTGTTCGGGCCCATTCAGGAGCGAATCTGGCCGTCATCTCTGTTCCGGGGCAGTACGCCGCAGACGAGGCCTGGGAAGCGCTTCGCAGCGGCCTTCACGTGTTCCTCTTCAGTGACAACGTGTCTATCGAGGATGAGATTGCCCTGAAGGAGTACGCGGCCGACCGTGGGTTGCTGATGATGGGTCCGGACTGCGGTACGGCCATCATCAACGGGGTGGCGCTGGGCTTCGCCAATGTCGTACGGCGCGGCCCGGTAGGTATGGTGGCCGCATCAGGCACGGGCCTCCAAGAGGTCAGCGCACTGTTGGCCAGGCGAGGCGTGGGCATCAGCCAGGGCATTGGCACCGGCGGCCGAGATCTCAAGAAGGCCGTTGGCGGGACGACTATGGTGCAGGGACTCAAGGCACTCCAGGGTGATTCCGATACCCGCGTCCTGATGTTGATCTCCAAGCCACCGAGCCCGCTCGTTGTGGAGCGCATTCTCGATCGGGCCAGTAGAAGCGAGAAGCCAACAATCGTCTGCTTCCTCGGAGGAAACCCGGAGCCCATCGCCGACGCCGGTTGCATCCCTGCCCAAACGCTGGAGGAGGCGGCCTACTTGGTGGCCGCAGAAGTGGAGGGCCAAGAGCCGTCCTCCGTCGACCGGCTCGTCGAGCGTGAAGCAGCCGACCTGATGGAGAGAGCGTCTGAGCTACGAACGCTCCTGCTACCGGGGCAGCGGTTCCTGCGCGGTCTGTTCAGTGGTGGCACCCTGGCAACTGAGGCTCTTCTCATCTGGGAGGACATTGTCGGGCGGGTGCTGTCCAATACGCCTGTCAAGCCTGAGTGGACCCTGCCTGATGCGACTCGGAGCGAAGCCCACTCTGCGGTCGATCTGGGAGAGGATGAGTTCACGGTCGGACGTCCCCATCCGATGCTGGACAACGAGCTCCGCATTCGCCGACTGTTGAAGGAAGCGGAAGACCCTGAGGTCGCGGTCATCCTCCTCGATATCGTGCTGGGGTACGGTGCTCACTCGGACCCGGTGAGCGAACTGGGGCCGGCGATTCGCGAGGCGCGCGAGCTGGCGGCGGGCCGTGGACGGGAACTGATCGTTGTTGCCTCTGTGACCGGAACGGAGAGAGACCCCCAGGGATTGGGACGGCAGGTACACGAGCTGGAGGACGCCGGCGCTGTTGTCGCCTCCAGCAACGCCGCTGCGGCTCGGCTCGCGGCGTTCACTGTGGCACCATAGGACGCCAGACGCCTCGGGCGTGCGCCGTAGCTGGACGCGAGGGCACGCAAGACCACGAGACGTGCAGTACGGGAGGCAGGACTCTATGCCCGATTCACCCATTCGATCGCTCTTCGAAACCCAGCTGAACGTCGTCAACGTGGGGCTGCCATCCTTCGCTGACAGCCTTCGCGCGCAGGACACGCCCGTCACACACGTGGACTGGCGGCCACCGCTGGCGCCGAGGCTGCGCGTCACCAGCGACGGTGTGGACATTGAAGCGGCCAACCGCGAGGCCGTCGATCGCATCATGCGGGGCCGCCCCACCCTGGTCGACATGGGGATCGCGCAGGATGTGATTCCCGGCTACCATGAGCGGCTGATTCTCCACGCCGGACCGCCCATCACCTGGGAGCGAATGTGCGGACCCCAACGGGGCGCGGTGATGGGAGCCCTGGTCTACGAGGGGCTCGCGCACGACGAACAGGAGGCAGCCGAGCTGGCAGCCAGCGGGGAGATAGAGTTTGCGCCCTGTCACCACTACCACGCCGTCGGCCCAATGGCCGGTATCGTCTCCCCCTCGATGCCCGTCTTCATCGTTGAGAACCGATCCTTCGGCGACGTCGCCTACGCCACACAGAACGAGGGCCTCGGGAAGGTTCTGCGTTACGGGGCCTACGGCCCTGAGGTCTACGAGCGATTGCAGTGGATGGACGAAGTGCTGTATCCGACGCTCAAGGTAGCCATCGAGTCGATCGAGGATGGCATCGACCTCCGGGCCCTGATCAGCCAGGCTCTCCACATGGGGGACGAGTGCCACAACCGAAATCGCGCCGGGACCTCCCTCTTGCTTCGGGCTATCACGCCAGCCGTCATGCGCACCTGCACAGATCGTCAGCACATGGCAGAGGTCTTCGAGTTCATCGCTGGCAACGATCACTTCTTCCTCAACCTGTCGATGCCTGCCGGCAAGGCCATGCTGGAACCGGCTGAGGGGATCGAGGGCTCGACCATCCTGACTGTGATGGCTCGCAACGGAACGGACTTCGGCATTCGCATGGCCGGGATGCCAGAGCGGTGGTTTGTCGCCCCGGCAGGCGTTGTGGATGGGCTCTTCCTGCCGGGCTTCTCGGAGGCCGACGCCAACCCCGACATCGGCGACAGTACGGTTACGGAGACGGCCGGCTTCGGTGGATTCGCCATGGCCGCCGCGCCGGCCATCGCTCGCTTCGTCGGCGGCACGCCGCAGGATGCCCTGGACGCGACACGAGAGATGTACGAAATCTGCTTCGCCGAGCACGAGCACTTCACCATTCCGGCTCTGGACTTCCGCGGAACGCCGCTGGGGATTGACGTGCGGAAGGTGGCCGAGACCGGGATCTTCCCGCGGCTCAACACCGGCATTGCCCACAAGGAGCCGGGTATTGGTATGGTCGGCGCGGGCGTGCTACGGGCACCGGAGACATGCTTTGCGGAGGCGTTCGAGGCGGTGAGAGACCTCTGCAGCTAGTGGATACCAGACAAGGAGAACGAAGCATGGACATGGAACTTGAAGGCTTACTGCGGCCGCCAGCGCGAGACATGGCGCCCTACCCGGCCAAGGTGATTGTCCTGGCGACGGGAAAGCGAATGGTCGTCCGCCAAGCCAGGCGAGAGGAGGTCTCGACGCTGCTCGAGGCTGTCAGACCGGCCCTGGACATACCTCGGGATTACTACGACATTGTGGCGGCCAGGCTGTACGCAGAACTCCTGGGATGGTACCGGCACCGGGTACGAGATCACTATTGCCTAGTCGGTCAGGTGGATGGCATCCTAGTAGGCATCGTCAACGGGAGGATGGTCGATGGCGATACAGGTATGAGCTACCACACCCTGGCCATTGAGCGAGGCTTGAGGATTGGAGCTCACCTCTTCGCCGCGAAGATGGAGCATCACCTGGAGTACTTGGGACAAGAGGAAGTCTGGATCACGGCCGAGAGCCCCATTGGCTATCGCCGATGGATGATCGAGTACGGCCTCGAGCCCCGTGAGGGCGTTCAACATGAGCTGGGAGGTGCCTCCTTCTATGTGTTGACACAGGATATCTGGGAGGAGAGCAAGCCCCGGCTGTGCGTCGGCGACCGGCCGGTGCCTGAGGAATTGATGGACGTGGCGACTAGGGAAATCATCGTTCCCACAGAGGAGACTATCCAGGAACAGATTCTCGGGGCCATCGCCATGGAGAGGAGGGAAGCGGCATGAGGAACGTAGCCATTCTAGGCGTCGGCATGATTCCCTTCGGGAGACGTGACGAGGACAGCTTGCTGGATCTGCTGTCCGCCGCGAGTCTGAACGCGATTGACGATGCTGGCACTGGTGATCGCTCGATTGACGCGGTCTATGTCGGCAACATGGCAGCTGGCTTGTTCAACCACCAGACGGCCGTCGCCAGTGCTCTAGTCGACCGCCTGAGTCTTCTCCCGGCTCCTGCCGACAGCGTGGAGAACGGCCCGGCTTCTGGAGGCTCGGCCTTGAAGAACGGACTCCTTGCTGTCGCCTCTGGATACTACGACCTGGTGCTGGTGGCCGCCGGGGAGAAGATGCGGGACGTCATCGGACCGCGCGCGACCGACATTGTGGCCACCATGACGCACCCCTCGACTGAGTACATCTACGGCGCCACGTTGCCAGCCATGGCCGGGATGTTCGCCCGGCTCTACATGAGAGAGTATGGGGTTACTACCAAGCATCTGGCGCAGGTGGCGGTCAAGAATCAGGAGAACGGACTGCTGAATCCGTACGCGCACATCCACTCGCGGATCACGCTCGAGGGCATCTACACCAGCCCGCACTCCGTGGTCAACAACCCGATGGTCGCCGACCCAATCCGGCTCTACGACTGTTGCCCCGTTAGCGACGGCGCTGCAGCTTGCCTCCTGTGCCCCGCTGACAAGGTTGCTGAGTTGGGCGCACACGAGCGCCCTGGCCCTGTCGTCATTGCCGGATTCGGGCAGGCCACGGACACGCACACGATTCAAGAGCGCGAGGACCCAACCGACCTCAAGGCGGTGAGGGTTGCGGCCAGCAGGGCATTTGAGATGGCCCAGCTGGGACCGGAGGACGTTGACGTCGCCGAGCTGCACGACGCCTTCACTATCCTGGAGATCGCCGAGAGCGAGCACGTGGGCTTCTTCGAAAAAGGTCATGGGGCGAAGGCTGTCGAGGAAGGAAGAACCCGCATAGACGGAGACCTTCCCATCAACCCTTCAGGTGGTCTGAAGGCACGCGGGCACCCAGTCGGAGCTACGGGCGTCGCTCAGGTTGTTGAGCTGACCTGGCAGCTGCGCGGGGACGCCGGCGAACGCCAGGTTGAGGGAGCTCAGACTGGCTTCTCCATCAACTTCGGAGGCTTCGGCAACAATGTGGTTGCGTTCGTGCTGAGGAGGCAGACATGAGCGGGATAAGTGGGTATCGGTGCGCGGAGTGTGGCTCCGTGATGTATCCGAGTCATTCTCGCTGCCGGCACTGCCAGGGTCGGGAGTTCGAGCAGATCGAAACGGGAGACATGGGCACCCTGGTCACGTGGACCGAGATCTGGAACCTTCCTTGGGGCATTGATGAGCGGTCGCGCACGGTCGGTATCGTCGAGTTCGACGACGGTGTCAAGGCCATGGGCCAGATCAAGACTCACGACCCCGAGATTGGCATGAGGCTCGAGGCGAGCTGGGGTGTCGTGCGAGTCATCGGCGGCGAGGAGGTCCACGGTCTGATCTTCCACCCGGTCAAGTGACCCGGTGAGAGCAGAGAGCACTGAACGACAAGGAGCGGACAAATGAAGCTAGTCGACCTGACCATTCCGATCGGCATAGCCACGCCGCCGTGGCCCACGTACGAGCCCTTACAGGTGAAGTACTTCAAGCGCTTGGCCCCAAATGGAGCCAACGGTCAGTTGCTCACCCATTCCAACCACGTCGGCACTCACCTGGACGGCGAGATCCACTTCTACACACCGGGGAAGGACATCGCCGATCTGGACGTGAACGGCTTCCTCGTGGGCCCTGGGGCGGTCGTGGACCTATCCGACGCGACCGGCGACTATCAGATCTACGACCCCAACATGATCGAGGAGCGTGTGGAGGTCCGGGAGGGTGATATCCTCATTATACACACGGGCTACCACCACTTCGGGTGGGACATGCCCACGGCGGATGAGATTCGCTACATGGTGCAGCATCCCGGGCCGGATCTGGAGTTTGCTCACTGGGTGAAGGAGAAGAAGATCCGGTGGATTGGGGTCGACTGCGGCAGCGCTGACCATCCGATGAACACGATCATCCGCGACTGGATGCCGCGTCAGGCGGAGGAAGCCGATCAAGTCTTCCGTGAGATGTACGGGGAGCCGCTGGCTGAGCGCTTCACGCCCGACATGTATCAACTCATGCACATTGAGCTGTTCCCTCACGGCATCATCCACGCCGAGTGTGTAGGGGGAGAGATCGACCTGCTATGCAACCGGCGAGCCACCATTGGCTTCTTCCCGTGGCGCTTTGTGGATGGGGAATCGTCGATCGGACGGTGCGTTGCGTTCGTAGACGACGAGGAGTACGAGGAACTGATGGGCCGCAGAGCAGATCTGCCCAAGACGCGTTTCGGCGACTGCTACGAGCCAAGCCACGTTGACAGGATCGACGCTCTGACGAGGAAGCTGTAGGCCTGGTGAGTGCACAGTGCCGCTGGTCACCAGGCGGCGAGAGGGTCGTGCAGGCGGTCAGGCCGTCTTGAGTGAGAAGGAGGTGCCAGAACCCAACTAACCCTTGGCGCGAACGGACGGCAACGGACATCGCTCTCGATAACTGATCACAACCGAGGCGACGTCAAGTCCCGAAGCCCTGCCATAACGCTTCGGCGGGCTGGAACCCCGCCCACAACAAAAGGAGTTCACCCAATGGCTGCTGAAACCGAGAGGGGAAAGCTCATCGGCTATCTGCCGAATGACGCGCCACCCATCGGGCAGGCTATCGTGCTTGGCTTCCAGCATGTGCTGACTATGTTCCCGGCCACGGTTCTCGTCGCGCTTCTGGTCGGCTTCGACGTCGGAACCGTGCTGACTGTCTCCGGCCTCGCGACCATCACAGCTCTCGTGCTCTCCCGCGTGATAGCCGGCAAGTTCATCCCGCTGTATTATGGCTCAAGTTTCAGCTACATAGCGGCAACCATGGCCGTGACCGGTGCCTCCAGCGACACCTTCGGCCAGTACCTGGGCGCCGATGCGGTCAGCCTAGCACAGGTCGGCATCGTCGCCACCGGCATCGTGAACATCGTCGTTGGGTTTCTGATCCGATGGATCGGAAAGACGAGTCTCGACACGGTGCTGCCGCCAGTGGTCACGGGCTCCGTGGCAACCGTCATCGGCATCTCCCTGGCGTATGCCGCGCTCGATATGGCGGCAGCGCACTGGGGCGTCGCTCTGATCACTCTGCTCATCACCATCTTGATCTCGGTCTACCTTCAAGGTAAGGGCTTCATCGGTCTGCTGCCCGTCCTCTTGGGAGGCATTGCCGGGTATCTAATCAGCATCCCCTTCGGGCTGGTTGACTTCAGTCCAGTGTTGGCTGACCCCTGGCTCCGGGTGCCGCGCTTCACGCTGCCGGCCTTCACCAACCCCAGAGCCTGGGCCTCCGTGGGGACGATTGCCGTGATAGCCATCGCCACCATCCCCGAGTCGACCGCCCACCTGTACCAGATAAGCCTGTATGTCGACGAGCTGGCCAGCCGCATGAAGCGCGAGCGCTATCACCTGGACGAGTTGATCGGCCTGAATCTCGTCCTGGATGGTCTCGGTGACTTCATCAATGGCCTATTCGGAGGTGTCGCCGGCACCAACTATGGTGAGAACAACTCACTAATGGTCATCACGCGCAACTACTCCGGGCCAGCCCTGATAGCTGCGGGCGTGATCGCCGTGTTGCTCGGCTTCATCGGTAAGCTCGCTGCCCTGGTGGGCACTATACCGCTGGCGGTGACGGGAGGGCTGGCTATCTACCTCTTCGGCGTAATCGGCATGCAGGGGGTCGCCCTTATGCTGGCTGAGAAGGTAAACCTGTACGATCCCAAGCAGCTGTCCATCGGTGCAGTGATCATGGTCATCGGCATCGGCGGACACATTGGCTTCGACGGCAACCTGCCCATTCCCGTTCTGCCCGGCATCTTCCCAAACGGCCTCCCGGCAATCGCAACAGCCGCCGTGGTAGGTATCGTCGTGAACGTGATCTTCCTCATCTTCGCACCGCCCCCGGTTCCCGAGGTCACCGAATCGACCGAGTTCGAGGTGCCGTAGGCGTAGAGGACGAGCTGTCGTCAGGGAGGGGGCTGATTCTCTCCGCCCCTTCCCTTCGCGGCGTGCGGCGGAAGGGCACGTGGGCGCGGCCCCGCGCAGTTCCTTACGGGGCTAGGCATGCCCATACAGTCGCCAACCGCTTTCCCACTCTGCCGACTGCCGGCAGCAGGAGGTGATTATGCTAGCAAGACCAGGTCTCCCGCGATTTGACTACGTACGCCCGGATACATTTCTCGAGGCGGTTTCCCTTCTCAAGGAGTGCGAAGAGACCGCGCTCCCCCTCCTGGGCGGCACAGACCTGTTTCCCAAGATGCGCGACGGGACCATCGCTCCTGACGTGCTGGTGGATGTCAAGCATCTCCCCGGCATGAGAGACATCGCCTATGACGAGGATACCGGTCTCACGATTGGGGCGGCGGCCACCATGAATCAGATCGCTCGTGACGTCCGTGTCCGAGCTTACTATCCCCTCCTGGCCCAGGCCGCGGGTACCGTGGGCTCCTACCAGCTACGGAACCGCGCCACCATAGGCGGCAACTTGTGTAATGCCTCCCCGTGTGCGGACGGAGCCCTGGCCACCGTCGTGCTAGATGGACGGGTCGTGCTCTTCGGCCCGGAGGAGGCTGGCGATTCCGAGCGCGGACCAAGACGGGAAATGCCTGCGGCGGAGTTCTTCACCGGTCCCGGGGAGACAGCACTGAAGCCCGGGGAGTTCGTGATCGCGATCCGCTTCTCGCCTCTGGCAGCGCGAGCCGCCAGCAGGCACCTCAAGCTCAGCCGCAATAAGCTGGGAGACCTGGCGCTCGTCAGCGTCGGCGTGCTTGGATCTGCGTCCGACGGAGGGCCCCGCGGCGACCGGTCGGCCGGTGCAGACGTCAGGTTCCGCGTGGGTCTGGGTGCTGTCGCCCCAACGGTCGTCCGGGCCACGGCGGCGGAGGCGATCCTCGCCGATCGGCCTCCAGGAAGAGAGACGTTTGCCCTGGCAGCGGAGAAGGCGGCAGAGGCTGCCGCGCCCATCGACGACGTTAGGGCCGGCGCCGCCTATCGGAGGGCCATGGTGCGCAACTTGACCCTCCGAGGACTGGAAAGTGTCTGGGGACAACTGCACGAAGCATTGATGGAGGACCGTGGAGGGGCAACATGACAGATCACGCAATCTCTGTGACTGTGAATGGC
>JASFVD010000034.1:0-11249 GCA_050050015.1 Anaerolineae bacterium
GCCACCTCTCTACATACTTCCCTGGGGCGCGGACTGTCGGGCGGACTCGTCTGGTGACGGACACCACAAGCACTTGCGATCTCACGCAGAAGCATCATCTTGCCAAGCAATCTGTGTTTGATCTATTGACAACTTACACATAGTGTGCTATACTATGCAAGAAATGAAGCTCACTCTCTCATGCCCTGGATGTGAAGATGACAAGGCAACGCAATGGCCGAGCACGACAGCACAGATGGCGACGCAGAGGGCATTCTCGCTGAGTGGCGCGGCTCCTGGAACCGACGTTGCTCCTGCTTCTTCACCACGCCCCGAACCACGGCTACACTCTGATCAACGAACTGGCCGACTACGGGCTGGATGAGGTGGACGCCAGCGCCGTGTACCGAGCCCTGCGGACGATGGAGGAGAGGGAGTGGGTCGTCTCAGACTGGGACGAAGCGCAGACACAGGTCCCGCCGCGCCGCGTCTCCCATCCTACTGAGCTGGGCGGCGAGGTGCTGCGCTGGTGGACGCGGGACCTCAACGAGACACGTCGCTTGATCAATCATGTCTTGGGCACGTACCAGGAGCACATGGAGACCGGCAAGGGTAACCATCATTGATCCATCGCTCGGGAACTCCGGTCATAGGCCTATGGACAGGCCGTACTGCGAAGCACTGACACAGGACTGAGAGGAAACCTTGAAACGCATCGGGATCATCATTTGCCACCGCTACCACACATGTGCCGGCGGGAAATGTCTGCGCTCGTTACGGAACCGTGAGGGAGCTTTTTCCCGCTATGAAGGTGAGGAAGTCAAACTAGTGGGATACGCGACCTGCGGAGGCTGTCCCGGAGGCAATGTTGAATACGCCCCCGCCGAGATGAAGAAGAACGGAGCAGATGTGATCCACCTGGCAACCGGCCTGGTCGTGGGCTACCCACCCTGCCCACGGCTGCAAAGCTTCAGCGATTTCATCGTGACCAAGTACCAACTGGAGGTGATAGTCGGTACGCACCCCATCCCGCAGAACTACTATCTGACACATCGATCGCTAGGCACTTGGCAATCACCGGCTTGGGTGGAGAGAGTTTCGTCCGTGCTGTGTGACGAGGAGACTCGCCTCGCCTATGAGTGATCCGGTGAGCTGGAGCGGAACACGGAGACGCGCTAGACAGACGAGACTCGATACAGATGCAAGCAGCACTGCGCACCCTTAATATGTGCGGACCGACAGGTGGCGAGGGCAAGCGGTGTGCAATACGTGGTGCATCAACAAGGCGCTGGAGACGACTTGCCGAGCGTGGAGATGAAGGGAGGTGAGTCCTATGCCAAGATTCGATGGAACGGGTCCACGGGGTAAGGGGCCGCTCAGCGGCCGTGGCGAAGGATACTGCGCTGTAAAGCTGCCCGATGAACCAGGACAGCCAGCAGTAGGCTACGCGGGACGACAGGGTTATCCCATCGGCCTGAGGACATCGTCGCGGAGTGCAGCGATACCACTTGACACGTGGCACCACCCGCCACCCTGGCCGGCCCGAAGAGCACCTACGTGCTGGCGTGGGCGAGGACGTATCGCGCGTCGAGGTCGGCGGTAGGATAGTCAGCTGCCACATGATACGACGACACTGAGGCCTGCTCGCACCCGTGACGAGCGCCGAAGAACCCGAAGAACGGGAATGGGCAGACGGTAGAGCAACAACACTAGGGAGGTAAGACGACATGCCAGCAGGAGATGGAACAGGCCCCATGGGAATGGGACCGATGACAGGACGCGGAGCTGGATACTGTGGGGGCTACGATGCACCGGGGTATGCCAACCCCTACCCGCGCATGGGTATGGGCTGGGGCCGGGGAAGAGGGTGGCGCCGCGGTTACCGCGCGACCGGAATGCCCTACTGGGCACGGCACGGGTACGGCTACGCCCCGCCGGCTGGATACGCGCCATACGGCCCGCCGCCAACCACAGAGGACGAGGTCGCCCACCTGAGGACGCAGGCAGAGTGGCTCCGCGATACATTGGACGCGATCACGAGCCGTATCAGGGAACTCGAGAAGGAGTCGGCGTAAGGGCGACGCTTGTGCCAACGACTTCCGGGGCGGGTGCCGCCGCGTTCAGCATACTCACCCGCCCCCTGCGTCCGAGCGGTCGAGGGCCTTCGCCTGTCGCCGGAAGGGTACCGGGACGATGACGTGTCCCGCACGAATAACCACAAGTGGGTATTGGGATCGCAGGCCGCGGCAGGGCAGCATCATGCGAGCAGCGGAGGGCCCCACAGTAGTTGGGAGGAGCTTGGCGAAGGGAGGCACAGGTGAATGATACCCTAGCCGTATGGATAGATGTCGAGAGCTGCACCGCATGCGGCGCCTGCATCGACGTCTGCCCGGTCGGCGCCATCACCCTGGAGGAGAGCAGTGCTCGCCTCGCCCAGGAAGCATGTACCGGATGCGGAGTCTGCCTCGATGCCTGCCCGGAGGACGCGATCCAGCCCGTCGTGAAGGGTGAATTGGTGACGGCGGAGGAACGCGCCGTGGTCGCACAAGGCGCTGAGCGCAGACTCACTACCACAGGGGAGCGTGCGCGAGCCGTCGAGCGTACCCATCCTCTGGCTGAGACGATTGGGCCAGCTGTCGCCGGGATTGCCGTTGGTTTTCTTGCGCAGGCTGCCGACGCCTTGGCTCAAGCAGTGGTCCGGTGGCTGACGGAGTTGTCAATCGATCGGTCCACTGGCGTTGAACGCAGGAGCTCGGGGGTCCGGCCCGAGTCTAACGGTCGGGGGCGTAGAACACGACGGCGGCGGCGAGGTGGGTAGGAATCCGCGACGGATGCGTTCACGGCGGCCGGAGCCGATATCCAACTGACGGTGACATACACAAACAAACCGCCCCTCCTGATCAGGACGAGCATACACACCGGGCCGCATACGGAGCGCCGGAGGTCGGGGCCAGCAGGAACAAGACCCGCCTCTCTATGGCGCCAATCGGCACCCGCGTTCCGTAGTTCGTGCCGGCCTCCTGCATGCTGCGTGGCGCTGCGGGTGGACTGTGAGTCTGGAGATGGCATACGACCAGTTTCCACACCGCCGACACTTCTACAGGCTCAACGTGGTGCTCCATCTCTAGCTACATCCCAATTCGAGCGTCTGACCAGGACCATTCGGTGTCGCGAGGCACTCCGTGCTGACCAACGCGCTAATATGCCCCTCGCAGCTAGACATTCACGGGAAAAAGCCAGGATGCCCCACAGCTTGCTGTGGGGATGAATGGCCGGCAGATGTGCACAGTCCATGATTCGACACCAGGCTTTTTCCTTAGGAAGAAGCCCCGCAGCAAGCTGCGGGGTTCTTCACTTCGGAAGGAGATCAGGAGCAACCCATGCCGATCTATGAGTATCGCTGTCACGACTGCGGGACCTCGTTTGAGGAGTTGGTTCGAGGCAGGGAAACAGTCGCCTGCCCGGAATGCGGCGGGAAATCACTGAAGAGACTGCTGTCCGCGCCCACCGTCCTGAGCGGGCGGACGGCGCGGCCCGCAGGCAGTACTTGCTGCGGTCGTGACGAGCGGTGTGACGCACCGCCCTGCTCCGATGAGGGAGCGTGCCGACGGGACTGATCGTCGCACCAGACAGAGTCGTCAGGCATCTGGGGCGACGCGTGCTGCCGATGCATTGGGAGCGAGGGCGCCTGACGACGAATATGCGGAAACCTCTCAATGCCGGTGCCGAGACGCACAGATCAGAGTCCACAGGCGCGCCGCGCGCAACCAGGGTGATGCTCAGCCCCGTGGAAGCGCCGGGAGAAGCACCGACGAGGAGGACCTCGGAATGAAGATTGACGGCACGCTCGCCTTCGGCCCCGTGCCATCTCGGCGTCTCGGACGGAGCCTGGGAATCAACAACATCCCGCCCAAGAGATGCACATATTCGTGCGTCTACTGCCAGCTTGGGCACACGGTCAGGCTCCAGGTCGACCGCGAGCCATTCTACAGGCCCGAGAGGATCCTGGACCAGGTCCGCGACAGAGTGGAAAGCGTCAGAGAGAAAGGGGAACGGGTCGACTACATCACATTCGTCCCCCAGGGCGAACCCACCCTGGAGGTCAACCTGGGGAGGGAAATAGAAGCACTGAAGCCCTTGGGGATCAAAGTGGCGGTTATCAGCAACGGATCCCTGGTGTGGAAGGAGGACGTGAGGGAGGCGCTACAAAATGCCGACTGGGTGTCTTTGAAGGTCGATACCGTGGGCGAGGAGACCTGGCGTCGGGTCAACCGGCCGCATGGCAGGTTAGAGTTGAAGGCGATCCTGGAAGGGATGCTGAGCTTCGCCAGGGACTATGACGGCGCTCTGGCAACGGAAACGATGCTGGTCCAAGGCCTCAACGACGGAGAGAGCTCCGCCAGGGAGCTGGCCGAGTTCCTGGGCCGCCTGGGCCCTCATCAGGCCTACGTGTCGATCCCCACGCGCCCTCCCGCGGAGCTGTGGGTACATGCCCCGGAGGAGGAGACGATCAATCGAACGTACCAGATCATCAGTCAGAAGGTGAATCGCGCGGAGTATCTGATCGGCTATGAGGGGAATGCCTTCTCCTCGACGGGACGCGTGGAGGAGGATCTGCTGAGCATCACGGCGGTTCATCCTATGCGGGCGGAAGCAGTCAGGGACCTAATTGACGGAGCCGGTGCCGACTGGAGCGCCGTTCGCGCGCTGGTCACGCAGGATCAACTTGTCGAGGTAGACTACGGAGGCCACCAATTCTATATGAGAAGAGTCAACAGGCGCGATGGAGGTCAAGCATAGCTCGATACCGCTTGGAGCGAAGTGAGATCATCTCTCGTAGGATGAACGTATCCCGCCCGACCACCGTCAGGGACGGATGGCGCGAGCAGCCTTGCCGTGGCGGCGGAACAGGCCGAGACCGTGCCCTCGCCCCGGGCCCGGCGTGTTGCCGTAGATGGCCGACTCGTCCCGCGGGGTGCAGGATTCGACTGAGAGGCTGACGACTCCTGCGACCAGTATGTGTGCCGGAGCGAAAATCGACCCGCCAAGCGTCCAGGTCAGTGCAGGCCGGAAAGGCCTCGACGGGCAGTCGTTCTCTGCCGGCCTCCAGAGACACGGGGATGTTGCACGGAGAGAGATAGAAAGCCACGGAGTTCACCAGGACTGTACGCCCTCGGCGCAGCACTAACGACCTCCGTCCTGGTGCCAATCCCACGTCCGTCTCCGGCTCGGAGAGACGTGATAGGGAAGCTCATCGCAGAGATCTTCAGCGCCAGCGTCTAAGACTTTCGAGTAGGGCGCATCAGTCCTTCAGCAGCCGTTCCACCGTCTCGGCCAACCTGTCAGCCGCGAATCCTTTCAGCAGGACGGCGTCTGCTCCGGCGCCCTTGGCCACCTGTCCCTGCTCATCGTTGTCGGCCAAAGCGATGCATCGGATGCCTTTGTGCCCACCAGAGCAGGCTCGCAATAGCTGCCAGATCCGATTGCCGGGAAGGCCGACGTCAACCACGAGGAGATCGAGAGAGTGCTGAGCAACCATTCGCAGCGCCCTGGAAGCAGACCCTGCCTTGCCCACAATCTGCACTTGAGGCACAGAGGCCAACAAGGCCTCTATCCCATCTCGCAACGGGCCAGCTCGCACCACAATCAGCGTCAACGCTCGCTCATCTGCCATCGGGGCTGATTCCTGCTTTCGAAGGAGAGTTGGTCACGATCCCGCACAGTGGCCGGCCTGGGCAGCGTACAATCCGTGCGGAGAGCGCTTCGTTGGGTCAGTGAAGCGCTCTCCTTTGTCGCTAGCTCTCGCGCCCTTGAGAGGTCGTCGAAAAAGCCGAGCGCGTCCGGGGCGCTCGCGAGCAGGGCCTTCTGTAGCATCCTGCCGAGTCGAGAACGCAGGTCACCCTTTGCCCTCTCGACTAGTAATCGTCACTCCAGTCCTCGCCCTCGTCGTCCTCCCAGTCCTCGTCCCAGTCGTCGTCATAGGGGTAGTCCACGTCGAAAGGATCGGTACTGACGACCTCCAGCTCCTCGCCGCACTCGGGGCACTCCAGCCTGGCGCCCAGACGCGGATTCTCCATGACAATCTCGGCATCGCAAGTGATGCAGTACGTCCTAGCCATACTCGGCCTCCTAGGTTCGCTTCGTCGGCCCCCTGGAGGTGCCGCTACCGCCCCCGGGGAGCGAGCGTGGCGCTCTCCGACCGCCAGGCACGCTTACTGAGAGCCCAGAGCAGGCAGCTCCGTCCGGCAGGACCATGTGCGGCCAAGCCATCGGCTGAGGCTGCCCTGTCACCCCGGACGAGCTATCCTCGATCGGTGCTCTCCGCAACGTTTCGCGATCGCTGCAGTCAGATCGTGTCGCGCCCGTTAGTAGTCGTAGTCAGGCATCTCCGGGGTCTTCTTCTTCTCCGGGATGTTCGCGATCAGCGCCTCCGTCGAGAGCACCATCGCCGCGATGGACGCGGCGTTTGACAAAGCGCCCTTGGTGACCTTGGCCGGGTCGATGATGCCGCGCTCCACCATGTCGGCGAAGTCGCCTTGAATGACGTCAAACCCGACGCGATTGTTGCCATCATCTCTGTGCAGACGCCTCACGGCTTCGAGCGTGACGGCACCATCCTCTCCAGCGTTCTCGGCGATCTTCCGCAAGGGCATCTCTAGCGCCTTGCGCAAGGTGTTCACCCCCGTCCGCTCATCGTCGTAGGACACGCCGACTTCGTCAAGAGCCGGAATGGCGTTAATCAAGGCGACGCCGCCGCCTGCGACGATGCCCTCCTCGATGGCGGCCCGCGTGGCGGAGAGGGCATCCTCTACTCGGTGCTTCTTCTCCTTCAGCTCGGTCTCAGTCGCCGCGCCCACTCGAATCACCGCAACGCCGCCCGCCAGCTTCGCCAGACGCTCCTGAAGCTTCTCCTGGTCGTAGTCCGAGGTCGATCTCTCGATCTCAACCTTGATCTGTCCTATGCGGCCCTTGATATCAGCCTCGGCTCCGTGACCCCCCACGATGGTGGTGTCATCCTTGCTGCAGACAACCTTGTCAGCCCTTCCCAGGTCCTCAATGACGACGCTGTCAAGCTTACGACCCTCTTCTTCGGAGATGACCTGACCACCAGTGAGCACGGCGATATCGCGGAGCATCTCCTTACGGCGGTCGCCGAAGCCCGGCGCCTTCACCGCGACGCAGTTGAGCATGCCGCGCAGCTTATTCAGCACCAGGGTCGCCAGAGCCTCACCATCCACGTTCTCGGCGATGACTACTAGGTTCCGCTCTCCCCTCTGGACCAACTTCTCCAAGATGGGCACCAGATCCTGGGCGGAGGAGATCTTCTTGTCGTGGAGGAGGACGTACGGCTCCTCAATCACAGCCTCCATCGACTCCGAACTGGAGATGAAGTACGGAGAGATAAAGCCACGATCGAGCTGCATGCCCTCCACGTACTCGGTCTCGAAAGCCAATCCCTTGCTCTCCTCAACAGTCACCACGCCGTCTTTGCCCACACGGTCCATCACGTCGGCGATCAGCTCGCCGATCTCACGGTCCTGGGCAGAGATGGCCGCCACGTTAGCGATTTCCGCCTTGGTGCTGAGCTCAATCGCCTGATCGGCGATAGCCTCGACCACTGCCTCGGCGCCAGCGAGAACGCCTCGCTTGAGGAGCATGGGATTGGCTCCGGCAGCCACATTCTTCATACCCTCCGTCACGATCGTATGGGCGAGGAGCGTCGCTGTCGTGGTCCCGTCACCCGCGATGTCGTTCGTCTTCGTCGCCGCTTCCTTCAGCAGCTGAGCCCCCATGTTCGCGAAGGGATCCTTCAACTCGATCTCCTTGGCGACTGTCACCCCGTCGTGGGTGATCGTCGGACCACCCCACGTCTTGCCCAGGGCCACGTTGCGGCCCTTGGGGCCCAGGGTGGTTACGACGGCATTTGCCAGAATATCGATGCCGCTCTTAAGGGAGGCGCGGGCCCCCTCACCAAACGTCAGTTGTTTTGCCATGGTTCATTCCTCCCCTGCTATGCCAAGAGCGCAAGGACGTCGCTCTCTTTCATGAGAAGCACTTCCTTGCCCCCCTCCAGCTTGAAACCAGTACCAGCGTATTTTGCGAATATGACCGTATCCCCGACGGCAACGTCCATGGGGATGCGATTACCCTCGTCGTCCCGGGCTCCGGGCCCCACGGCCAAGACCTTTCCTTGCTGCGGCTTCTCCTTGGCCGTGTCGGGCAGTACCAGCTCGCCGCCGGCGAAGGTTTCGACATCCTTCTCCAACGGCTCCACCACGATCCGATCACCTAGCGGTTTGAGACTCTCCATCTGTGTTCACCTCCCTTGACGTATGTCGTTGACCTCGACGCAGTGCACCGACGAACGAATCATCCACGCCCAAGGATATCCCACTAGCTGGCAGGCCATCACCAGCCATTCCTCGGGGCATCGGCATGATATCATCCCCCACGCTGTCCTGCATCGGTCAAAAGTCGGATTCGACGTGGAACAAACGTCGCATTAGCCACGATGCCAGCGCCACCACCCTTCGCATAATGGCTGGTGGTGACTCGCCAGCGGACCTGCGTCCCGGTGTCTGGCCCAATTAACCCTGCTCCCAAGCCGGCACGCTGCGGCAGCAAGACGAGCTTGGATCTCGCACCGAGGAAAAAAGGGACCACCTTGGGGTGGTCCTCCCTTAGTACGGTTGGATCCGATTGATACAGAGAATGGGGCATTCTCAGCCCTCGTCTAGACTGGCGAGCCCCTTTCGCAGAGCATAGAGCGCCGCCTGAGTCCGGTTCGCGAGGTGGAGCTTGCTCAGGATGTTACTGACGTGCGTTCGCACTGTGCGCTCGCTGACGAAAAGGTTGTCCGCGATCTCCTGGTTCGTCAGTCCCTGCGCCACCAGACTCAGAACTTCAGCTTCACGCTCCGTTAGCGGCTCCTCGGTCGGCGGAAGATCCGACGAGCGCTGAAGCTCGAGCATGAGCTTGCGCGCGATGGTAGGGTGCATAGACGGTTCGCCATGATGAACGTCCCGGATTGCCTGGAGCAACTCATCGGGGGACGTGTCCTTCAGCAGGTATCCGTGGGCCCCTGCCTTGATGGCCGGGAAGACCTTGTCATCCTCGGCGAAGCTCGTGAGCACCAGAATGCGTGCGGATGCCGTCGCTTCTTTGATCTCTCCGATCACCGCGATGCCACCCTTGCGCGGCATCACCAGATCCAGCAGTACGACATCGGGGTCCAAGGCCCGGGCCTTGCGCACTACTTCGGCACCGTCAGCGGCCTCCCCGACCAGGACCATGCCAGGTTCAGTGTCGATCAAAGCCCGCAGCCCTTCTCGCACCACGGCGTGGTCGTCCGCGGTCAGGACACGTATCTCCCCGTTCATGTCGGCACCTCCACGTCAACTCGTACTTCTGTTCCCTCCCCGGCAGCGGAGACCAGAGAGAAGGAGCCGCCCAATCTCTCCGCTCGCTCTCGCATGCTGATGAGACCCATACCTCCTCTGTCGCTCACGGCCTCGGGGTCAAAACCCCGGCCATCATCCCCCACGGACAAATTCACGTGACGGCTATCAGCCTCGATGCATAAGAGCACTGAGCGCGGAGCGGCATGCTTCAGCGCGTTGTTCAGCGCTTCCTGGGCGATACGATAGAGCCCCTCCTCCACATGAGCAGGTAGGTCCAGCGGACCGTCTACGAGCAGACGAGCATCAACGCCAGCTCGCTTCTCCACAGCGTCCAGCCGCTGTTGCAGAGCCCCCACCAGCCCTTCCCTCTTCAGGACCAACGGACGAAGCTGATAGACAAGCAGTCGCATCTCCTTCAGAGCCTGCTGTGCGATCTCACCCAGGCGCTCTGTGTACTCTGCCGCCCGCTCCGAATCACCGCTACTCAGAAGGCGCTGACTCGCTTCCGCGAGAAGCGTAAGGCTGTAGAGCGACTGGGTCACGGAGTCGTGGAGCTCCCGCGCCAGCCGCTCTCTTTCCCTCACCACGGCCAGCTGCTCGGCGTGCCTGTGAAGTCGAGCGTTCTCCACGACCACTCCGACTTGGTCCGCAATGGACGTCAGCAGAGCGACATCTTCGTCGTCGAACTCGCGGCCCGGCCGCCCGACGACACTAATCAGGCCAAGGCGTTCACCTCCTGACCGCACCGGCACCCCGACGTAGGCTGTTGCACGATGCCCGCCCGCAGCTGCCACGGACAGTCGGAGAGGATCAGCAATCTCTGGCACGACGTACGCCTCACCTCCCCCGGCGAGCCACACCGCCGGGTCGAACGGCCCGGCTACTGTCTCAAGGTCCTTCAGGACCCACTTGGGGACGCCGCGCGAGGCCGCAAGCTCCAATACCGTGCGCTGCTCATCAAAGAGATGAATTGCGCCAACCTTGCTCTTCATCATCCGCAGGACGTGATCGAGGAGCCGCCGAAGCACGTTCTTCAGCTCGAGTGGCTCGGCAGCCACGGACATGATGTCCCGAAGAGCCGTAAGCTCGCGTCGGTAACTGACCACTGATCGCTGAAGAGCTTCCCTCGTCGACGCGCGCTCGCCGGCGTCGATCACAAGGTGCAAGAAGCCCTCCATGCCCTCGGCGCCCGCCAGAGGGATCAGAACCAGATCTTGATGGGATGTTCCCTCCCGGCCCTGACAGGGCACGTCATGCACGACCACCGGCGCGACGGGGGGAGGCTGAGCCAATGCCCGCCTGATGCGCAACTCAATCGCAGGTATGATCTCCCCCAGCGGCTCGCCCGACAGTCCCTCCATCCGCGCTGCTAAGATGCCGAGCCTCTCGGCCCACGTAGAATTCCAGCGACGTAGGCGCAGGTCCCGATCGAGGTAGGCAACCCCCAGCCCGTCAGACGCCAGAAGCTTGGTCAGGACATCAGAAGTTGACACCGTCACGCCTGCAGGTTCCCCTTTCAGGGCCACCGAACCGGACAGCACTGATCCCCGCCTGCCCAATTCAGTCAGCTGTCGCCAGCCGAGTCAATAGGGCTGAACTCGAGGTGTGGTCAATTCGATTCTAACCTGAACAACGGGTTTGGCAACACACCGGACACTCGACCGCTAGGAGCCCCTCTTGACCGGCACTGAACGTTGAGCTGAACGATCCGGTCCTTCCGTCAAGAGCATCCGGGAAGGTTTTTTCGGGCCTCTGCGTCTAGACAGCATTGCCGGAGCCGGCGGAGTATCCTATTGCTGGGGCACGAAGAGTGATACACTCTCGATGTGATAGGTCTGAGGGAACATGTCCACTGGCTTCGCCTTAACC
>JASFVD010000035.1:0-11236 GCA_050050015.1 Anaerolineae bacterium
CAGCGCCAAGATGGCCGCGCTGTATGCAGAAGGGCGCCTTGCTCTCGACGAGCCTTTTGTCAATGAGAGCATCATCGGCACACGCTTCACCGGACGATTACTGCGCGAAGAACCGGTCGGAGACATCACTGCCGTCGTCCCTGAGATCGCAGGCCGAGCCTATGTGACCGCCTTTCACGACTTTGTCGTCGACAGCCGTGACCCCCTTAGATCAGGCTTCCTTCTGGGCGACGGCCATTTGTAGTGCGCCTGCTGTCTGACGACCTTTCAAGCCTTCGTAGCATTCGATACCACCGCCGGATGAGCGAGCCTGGCGGTTTCGCTTTTCTGCGTGCAGACAGAATCAGCGTTCTTCTCAGAGGGGAATAACATTGACGACGGGCACTGTCTTCGACATCAAGAGGTTCTCCATCCATGATGGACCTGGCATCAGAACCACGGTCTTCCTCAAGGGATGTCCTCTGTGCTGTTCATGGTGTCACAATCCCGAGGGACAGGCACGGAGGCTCGAACTGATGATTCAGCCCGAGCGCTGCATCAGTTGTGGTGTGTGTCAGGCGGTCTGTGAGAACGATGCCATCATCAACTTTGGAAGCGACCTGCACACCGAGCGCAGCCGGTGCACAGTCTGTGGCGCCTGCGTCGAGGTCTGCTATGCTGAGGCGCGACAGATCGTCGGCCGTTCGATGACGGTCACCGAGGTCGTCGATGAGATCGGTCGAGATGTCCCATTCTTCGACGAGTCTGGTGGGGGTGTGACCTTCTCAGGCGGAGAACCTCTGTCTCAGCCGGCTTTCCTGCGCGAGCTTCTGGAGACCTGCCACGAACGAAACCTGCACACCGCTCTCGACACCTGCGGGTATGCCGCCTGGGATGTGCTGGACCACGTCCGAGAACATGTGGACTTGTTCCTGTACGACCTCAAAGTCATGGACGACGCTCGTCACCGACAGGCCACCGGCGCCTCGAACAGACCCATTCTAAAGAATCTGCAGCGACTGGCCCGGCATGGCCACCGGATCATCCTGCGTGTGCCCGTTGTGCCGGGAATCAACGACGATGCCGAGAACCTGCGAGCCCTGGGGACCTTCTCATCCGGCCTGCCCTCTCTGGAGTGTGTCGAGCTGCTGTCATACCACCGGATCGGGCTCGACAAATACCGACGGCTCGGAAAGGCCTTCCCCACACCAGAGGGTGAGCTCCCAACCGATGAACACGTCAGGGACATCGCGGAACGGGTGCGCGCTTCTGGCGTGACCGTGATCGTGGAGTAGCTTGCGCCGAAGTCGCGTGTCGGTATCTGGAGGTTGATGGTATGAAGATGACAGAACGCGTGGCCCGTCTCAGCGAACAAAGCCGAGATGCCGTTCCAACCCTATCGACGGAGCGGGCTGAACTTCTCACCGAGTTCTACGAGCGGAGCCGAAGAACGGCCTCGCCGGCAGTGGAACGTGCACTGGCCTTCGAGTACTTGATGGAGCGCAAGAGCATCTGCATCAATGAGGATGAACTGATCGTCGGCGAGAAAGGCCCTGCCCCCAAGGCCGCCCCAACCTACCCGGAGCTTTGCTGTCACACACTGGATGATTTGGAGATCCTCGATTCTCGGGAGAAGATCGCCTTCGCTGTCAGCGACGGCGCCCGCAAGACGTACGAGGAGACCATCATTCCCTTCTGGCAAGGCCGGTCAATGCGCGACTTCATCTTTCGGGAGATGACCGACGCATGGAAGGACGCCTACGATGCGGGCGTCTTCACAGAGTTCATGGAGCAGCGCTCGCCCGGACACACGGTCCTGGACGACAAGATCTATCATCGGGGCATGCTCGACTTCAAGCGCGAGATAGACGAACACTTGCGGAGCCTGGACTATCTGACGGACCCCCAGGCTTACGACAGGCAAGATGAGCTCAAGGCAATGCGCATCTGCGCCGATGCGCTCATTCGCTTCGCAGAGCGTCACGCCGCTCGAGCACGCCAGCTGGCAGCCGACGAACGCGACCCGAGGCGGAAGCAGGAATTAGAAAGGATCGCCGAGGTGTGTACTCGCGTCCCCGCCCACGCGCCCCGGGACTTCTGGGAGGCCCTTCAGTACTATTGGCTCGTTCACCTGGGCGTGACGACGGAGCTAAATCCCTGGGACGCTTTCTGTCCAGGCCATCTCGATCAGCACCTTTACCCATTCTACAAGAAGGACACCGAGACAGGTGCGCTGACGCGCGAGGCGGCCGCAGAGCTCCTCCAGTGCCTGTGGATCAAGTTCGACAATCAGCCAGCACCGCCCAAGGTTGGGATCACGGCTCAGGAAAGCAGCACGTACACCGATTTCGTCCAGATCAACCTGGGAGGATTGCGGCCGGATGGCTCCGATGGCTCCAATGAACTCTCCCACATGATGCTCGACGTCATCGCGACGATGCGGCAGGTCCAGCCCAACCCGTCGGTTCAGATCAGCAAGAAGAGTCCGGCATGGTTTCTCGAGCACGCAGCCCGCGTCATCCGGGAGGGCATGGGCAAGCCCGACCTGTTCAATTGTGACCTGATCGTCCAGGAGTTGATCCGGCAGGGGAAGACAGTTGAGGATGCGCGGGCTGGCTGCACCAGTGGATGCTTAGAGACCGGCGCTTTCGGCAAGGAGAGTTACATCTTGACCGGCTACTTCAACATGCCTAAGGTGCTGGAGATAACGCTCAACAACGGCCTTGATCCGGAGTCAGGCAAACAGATAGGGCTGTCGACCGGTGATCCGGCTAGCTTTGAGACGTTCGATGAACTGTTTGAGGCCTATCGTAGGCAGCTGCGGCACTTCATCGACATCAAGATACGCGGCAACAACGTCATTGAGCGGCTCTACGCTCGCTATCTGCCGGCGCCCTTCCTATCTCTCTTGACGGACGACTGCATTGCCACTGGCATGGACTACCACGAGGGCGGCGCGCGCTACAACACAAACTACATCCAGGGCGTGGGGTTGGGCACGATGAGCGATGCGCTGACAGCCATCAAGTATCACGCGTTCGATGAGCAAACGCTCTCCATGGAGGGACTACTCACTGCGCTGCGCGACAACTTCGACGGTCAGGAACGGCTGCGGCAGCTCCTCTTGAACCGCACGCCGAAGTACGGGAATGACGATGACTACGCAGACTCGGTGATGGTAGATGTCTTCGAGGCCTACTTCGATGCCATTGATGGCCGGCCGACGCCCCGGGGCGGCACCTATCGCGTCAACATGCTACCAACGACGGTCCACGTCTACTTCGGCTCTGTGGTCGGCGCCACCCCCGACGGGCGGAGAGCCGGTGCGCCGCTGTCGGAGGGCATCTCACCGGTCCAGGGCGCGGATCGGAAGGGGCCGACGGCCGTCCTCAAGTCAGTGACCAAGATGGACCACGCGCGCACCGGAGGCACGTTGCTCAACCAGAAGTTTGCCCCGCGACTCTTGGAGACCGAGGATGGGCTTCAGAAACTCGTTCATCTGATCCGCGCATACTTCAAGATGGACGGCCACCATGTCCAGTTCAACGTCATAGACGCAGCCACGCTCCGAGCCGCACAGGCGAACCCGGGACAATACCGTGATCTCATCGTGCGTGTGGCCGGCTACAGTGACCACTTCTGCGGCTTGAGCAAGGCTCTCCAGGATGAGATCATCGCCCGCACGGAGCACGAAGCGTTCTAGGGAAGACATCACACTCCCCTGTGGTCATCAGCGGCCTGACTATGCGACGACGAGCCGCCGGAGTAGCAAGAAGCCCGGACAGATGTCCGGGCTCTTGACTGTCGTCTTCAACGACGCTTGTCAGGGATTCGACCGCGTCAGCAACCTCCGCACGTGCCGCAGCCGCACTGCATGTCAGACTCGCTTGCTTCACGAACGTCCACGACCTCCACGTCAAATTGAAGCGTCTCACCCGCCAAGGGGTGGTTGAAGTCGAGCTTCACTGAGTCTTCATTGACCTCGGCGAGAAAGGCGGTCGCTCGCCGACCCGAGCCGTCGGAAACCTGGATCGGCATCCCCGGCTCGAGCTCCACGCCCTCCTGGAAAGCGTCACGGGGGACGACCTGATTCGCCTCCGGGTTCCGTTCACCGTACCCCTGCGCAGGTCCCACGACGACGCTCTTCTGATCTCCGGCCTGCATCCCATAGAGTTCCTCTTCGAGACCTGGAGCAATTTGGCCTTGGCCCTGCACGAATTCAATCGGATCGCGATCCTCAGAGCTGTCCACGACCTCACCGTCGTCCAGGCGGAGTGTATAGTCGAGGCAGACGATCATACCATCAGAAACTTCTAGAGTCTTGTCTGTCACTGGTATCCTTTGCTGTCACTAATCTTCTAGCAGGATTCAAGGCTCGCGACACAGTTGCCTTGAGTAGGAGAGAACCCAGACAGGCGATGGGTGCGCCCCGCCCTTGGAGACCCGAGCCTCTCCAATACACTATAGAGGCAGGCAAGGGCATTGTCAAGACCAGATCCGGCTTCGGCATAGGAATCGTATACGAGAAGTGGCTCCAAGAGGACCAGCCGCACCTTGGCGAGCCCTTGAGACCCAGGTGACTCCCCTATGAGGTGGCGTCGGCAAGAGGACGGAGCACCCGCGGATCCCGTGCTCGAAGCACATCACGTCCTCTCCTCCTCCCTTCGTGGTCCTCAAGTCTGGCACGTCGCGCGCGTGTCTACCGGCCTGGACATCCCGCGGTGCCTTGCACTGCGATCATGACGGAAATCCGGGCTGCACGACGCGGCGGGCCGTCTAGACCACCGGTTGCCAGGGTCAGTCGGCGTGCTATACTTCCCTCTGGCGCGCCGGGCCACACGACTGAGACAGGAGACGTCCAATTGACACCGGGTGACAAGTTCCAGGAGGTAGCGGAGGAGTTCCGCACCGTCGTCGTGCAACGCAGTCGCATCGTCGACGCGACCTTGCCACCGCTGGTCTTCGCGCTACTAAATGCCCTCGCGGGATTCTCCGTGGCAAGCTGGGGCTCCCTGTCAGCGGCGGCCGTCTTCAGCGGAATCCGCATCGTCCGCGGTCAGCCGGCCGGGTATGCTCTCGGCGGGCTTGGCGCGACAGCTCTCGCCATACTGGCCGCAAGACTGAGCAACCAGGCAGAGGGATACTTCCTGCCTAATCTCGTAAGCGGCGGCATCACGACGCTGATCTGCCTGGTGAGTGTGATCGCCCAGCGTCCCTTGGTGGCCCTGACGAGCCACTTGGCACGGGGCTGGCCACTGAGATGGTACTGGCACCTTAAGGTGCGACCAGCCTACAGCGAAGTGACCCTGGCTTGGGCCATCTTCTTTGCCCTTCGCCTGGGGTTGCAGTGGCTTCTCCTTCGGCAGGCCAGTTCGGCCGTTCTCGGTCTACTAAACGTCGTTATGGGCTGGCCAGCGACGATCGCTGCTGGTGGTCAGCTACCTCTACGGCACCTGGCGCCTGAACAGACTGGGCGGGCCGAGCGTCGAGGAGCTTCAGGAGCGTGCCTCGCCTCCGTGGGAAGGACAGCAGCGCGGATTCTAGCGCCTGCCCGAGGCCAGCTCAGGCGCTGCTGTCAGCGGAAGAACTTCCGCCAGGACCTATACCCCTTGTGCAAGGAGAACTCTATGGGAGAGCTCGCCGCACTGGCGACGTCACTCTGTTGGTCACTCAACTCGATTCAGTTCACCTTTGCGGGAAGGCGAGTCGGATCCCGCGTCGTCAATCGCGTTCGACTCTTGCTGGCTGTCACCTTTCTGTCCCTGACCCACCTGCTGCTGCGCGGCAGCTTGTTGCCCATTCAGGCCCCACCCTTCCGTTGGGGATGGCTGGGGCTCTCGGGGACAATCGGCCTCGTTCTGGGAGACGGGTCGTTGTTCCACGCTTTGCTGCTCATAGGACCACGGAAATCGATGGTCTTGATGACGTTGGTTCCCGTCATCAGTACCGTGGCGGCCTGGGGGTTACTGGGCGAGACCCTCCTGCCAATTGAGACCGCTGCCATCCTTATTACGGTGGGTGGTATCGCTTGGGTGGTGTCCGAGAGGGAGCCTGAACGACCGGCAGCTGGCGGGGATGGAGAGGAACAGGCCAGAGAGCAGTTGCTGGGCGTGCTCCTGGGAGTGGCTGGGGCAACCGGACAGGCCCTGGGACTGGTGGCAGCCAAACGAGGCCTGGTAGGTGATTTCCCGCCTCTCTCCGCTACCGTAATTCGAATGGCGGTGGCCGCTGTCGTGATCTGGCTCCTGGCCGTCGCCCGCGGTGAGATTGGCCCTACGTTGCAGGCACTGGGGGACAGGAGAGCTCAGCTCTGGCTACTCGGCGGTGCCTTCGTCGGGCCCTTCATCGGCGTCTGGCTCTCCCTGATCGCGGTTCGGACTGCGCCAGTGGGCATCGCTTCGACGCTGATGGCTCTCAGTCCCATCGTGCTGATACCCTTCGATCACTGGGTCTTCGGGGAGAGAATCACCCCAAGATCGATCGCGGGAACCATCGTGGCCTTGGGAGGTGCTGGCATCATCTTCCTCACGTGATGGCAACCTGGCGGTAAACAAGGAGTTCACATGGCGGAGTTCCACCCCTTCGAGCTAGAGCGCCTTATGTCGGACTGGGAGCAGGTGGTCGACTACAACCTCTCCGAAAGCGGTGCGCACCCTGCCGCTCTGCACGAACTGCTGGGCCCAGGCCTGACGATCGAGGACCTGCTTGCGACTGCATTGAACTATCCGCAGGTCGAGGGCACCATCGAATTGCGGGAGCGCATTGCCGCCCTCTATCCGGGCGCGGGTCCTGACAACGTGCTGGTGACGGTGGGCTGCGCCGAGGCCAACTTCATCACTGTTCAGACAGTCCTTCAGAGGGGCGATGAGATGGTGGTAATGGTGCCCAACTACATGCAGATCTGGGGCATCGGTCGCAACTACGGCTTTCGCGTCAAGACCTTTCGCCTGCGAGAGGAGCACGGTTGGGCCCCAGACCTTGATCAACTGAACGATGTCGTATCGGAGGACACGAAGCTCATTTCCGTGTGCAATCCAAATAACCCCACGGGCGCCATCCTCACCGACAAGGAGATGGACGGGATCGTGGCCGCCGCTGATCGCGTGGGGGCTTGGCTCCTGGCCGACGAGGTCTACAGCGGCGCCGAGCGGCTCACAGAAACTCAGACGCCCTCTTTCTGGGGTCGCTACGACAAGGTGCTGGCCATGAACAGCCTAAGCAAGGCCTACGGGCTGCCAGGGCTGCGAGTCGGATGGGTGGTGGCACCGACGGGTACCAGGGACGACATCTGGCGGCGCCACGAGTACACGACCATCAGCGCGACGATGCTGTCGAGCAAGCTGGCTACCGCTGCCCTATCCCCGTCTGTCCGGCCACGCCTCATTCAGCGCGTACGCCGATACATTCGCGAAGGGTTTGCGATCTTTGAGGAATGGCTGGATCGCCACCAGGGAACCATCAGCCTCGTGCCGCCCCAGGCAGCTGCCATTGCGTTCCCCCGCTATAATCTCGACGTGAACTCCAGCGAGCTTACCCATCGTCTGATCCGTGAGAAGAGCGTACTGGTCGGGGCAGGCGACCACTTCGGCATCGATCACCATCTCCGGATCAGTTTCGGTCTCCCAGCCAATTACCTTCGGCCTGCGTTGGATCGGATTCACGAGCTCATTGCGGAGTTGCAGAGTTGAACAGCTCGAGCCGTTGCCAGACGGCGGAGGCTTAGCAAGTGAAGCGCCAGCCACACCTGAGCCGCGCATCCAGGCGCTCAACCGTTGGACAGGCGAACACCCGACCTTCCCGAGCTTTCCTCGTCCGACGTGGCTCACACAGAGGAACCGATGAACGACCGGACGATCACACTGCGCCACGTGTATGAGGCCAGGCAAACGATCGCCGGCATCGCCCTGCGGACCCCGTTGATCTCATCCGAATGGATGACAGAACAGACTGGGGCTGCCGTCCACCTCAAGCTGGAGAACCTCCAGCGTACCGGCTCCTTCAAGATCAGAGGCGCCGCGAACAAGCTACAGGCTTTGCCACAGGGAGAACGAAGGCGAGGCGTGATCACGGTCTCCAGCGGGAACCACGGGCGTGCTGTTGGCCACGTGGCGCGCCACCTGGGGATCAAAGCAGTCGTGTGCATGTCGACGCGCGTCCCCGCGAACAAGGTGGAGGCCATCCAGCGACTCGGGCCTGAGATCGTCCTGCAAGGCCAAAGCTACGACGACGCCGAACGCCACGCTTTGAGTCTGCAGCAAGAGCGCGGGCTGACCATGATCCCGCCGTTCGACGACACGCACATCATCGCGGGTCAGGGTACGATAGGCCTTGAGCTCCTGGAGGAGCTCCCCGACGTTGACACCGTCGTCGTGCCCCTCTCCGGAGGCGGCCTGCTGTCGGGGATCGCCCTGACTCTGAAGTCGGCCGACGCCTCGATTCGCACCGTCGGCGCCTCGATGGAGCGTGCGCCGGTGATGTATCACAGCCTGAGAGCGGGTCGTCCGATCCAGATGGAGGAAGAAGACACCCTCGCCGACGCGCTTGTCGGCGGGATCGGTTCGGACAATCAATTCACGTTCCGCATGGTTCAGGAGTCGGTCGACGAGACCGTGCTGGTCTCCGAGAGAGAGATCGCCCACGCGATGGCCTTTGCCCTGGAGCATCACCACCAGGTTGTGGAGGGCGGAGGCGCCGTTGCCCTGGCCGCCGTGCTGCATGGAAAGGTGAAGGAGTTGGGGCAACGGGTTGTGGTTGTAGTCAGCGGAGGGAACGTGGAGATCCCGCTGCTCCTGGAGGTCGTGCGGCGCCACGGCAACGTGGAGGGCGTCTCGAGCGAACCGACGTACTGGTCACCGCTGCGTTCCACGGGATAACCGTCGCCCATCCGGAAACGGTGCGCCGGCGCTACTCCTTGCCGCTCGGCAGCCCCTGAGATCCCACGTCTATGACCGCCCAAACACGGCTGAGCTCACGAGAGGAAAGGAGAGCCTTACGCATGACAGTCTTCAGCCTCTCGAGATGTCCCGTGCATCCGGCAGAGAGACTACTGGGGCCAACTCGCAGCCACATCTAGCCCACCGAGCGGCGTTCCCAAGGGCCCGTAACCGGCTAAGCTCTCCGCGGCCCTTTCTCCTCCAGCGCACCGCCGCCCTTGAGCCAGGCGGTCACCACGCGTTGACCAGACTGAGCTTGCGCGGCGGAGCCAGGAGCCAGCGCTCGGCCCGCCCCCACTCCAACCGAAGCCACTTCACCAGCGCGATTTCGCCGTTCTTGATCTCCAATCCAGTGATGTATCCGTCGAAGACACCGGCACCGGCGTTGAAGTAGGGGGTCTCGTTCGCGGTCGCGAATCTTGGCGTGTGCGTATGGCCGCAGATCACCATCCGCTTGTGCGTCTCTATCCACTCAGAGATCCTTTGACGGATTGTCCCTCGGTTGCGTGACTCCCCGATTGTGGACGCCACGTCCCTAATCCCCAGATTCTGAATGTGCCGCCAGATGTGCCGGATGATCAAGCGAGACACTCGATGAAGAGCATCGCTCTTGAAGTCAACCTGGTGACCGTGAACTATGAAGATCTTCTGCTCTGTCGTGGCGTGCTCCAGAACCAAGGCCTCGTGAGCCGTCAGTCCGTCTTTCTTCACTCTGCGGCGCTGCACGCCCTGAATGTCATGATTCCCGAAGATCAGATGAAGACGCTTCTCTGCGGCAAACGCGTGCAGCAAGTCGAATGTCGAGCGGTGAGCTTGCTTGACTGCACTGAGCTGTCGGTTCTGCCACAGCTCGTCGCCGTCGCCCACCTCCACATACGTGAAGCCGCGGCGGTAGTAGTGACGCAGGGCTTGCAGGAAGAGTCCCTCGTTCTGGGCGAAGGCATCAGAGCGAGACCTGTCACCACGATGAAGATCACTAAAGAACACAAGCCGCGACTGATCGTCGAAGATAATGGTCTTCGCGGCCCGAAATGCCTGACTCATCCGTCTGTAAGCTCGCCTGCGCAGGATGTTGCGCAACGCAACAAGCTGCTCCAGCGGGAAGACATCTAGAAGAATGCTCTCCATAAGCGAAGTCATCAGGTTCTGCGATCCTCCTCGCGATGGGCCCGTTCGGATGCAAACTGGTCCAACCTGCTGCGGAGGCCGTCGAGCATGTGGCCAATCGTCAGGAAGGGATGCCGAAGGGGCATTCGCGGGCCCGCGTACCTCATCACGACCTGTATCCTCTCTCGCTCGAAAGGCCGGTAACAGTGGATCGGACACTCGGCGCACGTAGGCTTACCTGCCTGGAACGGACATCGGTCCAGCCGCTTGAGCGCGTAGTGCAGAAGCCGTTCACATCCCTCGCAGAGCTCATCGCGCGCGCCGTGCCGTCCTCGACAGGCGATGCGGATCATGGCCTCGACGGTCTTCTTCTCCCTTGAGATTCGTCGCCGGTCTCCATCCATAGTTGGTTCCCCAGTCAGCCGACGCTAACACCATGTCGCCGCTCGACGCAACGTGCGGCCTGAGCTCAAGACCTGGACATCGGCAGGCACAAAAAAGTGACGCCGATCCCTCGGCGTCCGGCGGACATTCTACCAGGTTGTCGTGGCATATGCAAGGTTCGGGCCCTGACCCGAGATTCTTAACTTGCCCACATCTGCCCCATAGGATACACTATGCATCGTGCCCTTGAGCGTGCGGGTGTTTAGCGCCAGCCCCAGACGTTGAAGGCTCAGAACGGACGAGCCCGGGCTCTCCGGGCCAGTGGCCCGAGAGAGGGATGGGCTGGCGTCTGGATCCAGCGGGCATTGGAGATGCACGACGTCGAGTTCTCCCTGTCCCAGCCCTCCTAGCTCTCACTTGGACGATGGGCGTGGATCATTTTCGGCGTCGGGCTCGCCAATCAGACGACATCCACCGACGGAGTACACGGTAGGACCCGCAGCTTCACAGTCAGCGAGTTGCGGCCTGTAGCTTCGGCTCGGTGAGCTGATCGCTGACGACTTGGACCACAGACGGTCCTGAGGAAAACACGCAACGCGAGACGCACCCAGGTATCTGCGCTAGGTCCCGCGGAGGAGGTTCTTAGAATGAAAGATCGACAACTGCTCATGATCCCCGGCCCCATTGAATTCACTCCGGAGGTGCTGAGGGCGATGGGGATGCCCACCACGAGCCACGTGGCCTCCAACTTCGTCGAGGTTTTCGGCGAGGCACTGGAGCGGCTGCGCGAGGTCTTCCTCGCCCCGCAGGGGCAGCCTTTTATCGTCGCTGGC
>JASFVD010000036.1:0-11181 GCA_050050015.1 Anaerolineae bacterium
GGCGAAGCTCTGTGCATCCACCGTGGGCGCGTCGCCAACTCTGAAGACCTGTTCTGTTCTCTCCTCCACCCGACTCATCCATGTCTCCTGGATCAGCGGCACGGTCGTCAAGAGGCCCGTAAGGGCCGCTCCCGCAGCCAGCGCGCAGCAACAAAGGAGCAGCACCGCTGCCACAACAACCACGATCCAGACCGTCCGGTTCCCGCTTTCCATCTCTCCCTCCTGTTCAACGCCCGAATGTATCTTCCAGAGCCCATCAGAAGGTAACCTGGTCGCCAGATCGAGTACAGGGCCACCAGGTGGCCGGCCAAGGGGCTCAGCCGCTGCATCGCTGAACGTCTCCAGCATAGTGCGCGAGTCAGTGATCTGTGTCAGCGCCAGCAAATGCTCCAGAATTGCCCTCACTGGTTTGCCACGGACTTCTCCCTTGCTCCCCTGCATGCGGCGCGACACCTTGCTCCCCGAAGCTGTCCATGATGCCAAGGCGAGAAGGAAGGTAGGGCATTTGGGAGAGCAGTGCAGTGGAGGAGGGTTGCTCGCAGGGACAGTATACACGAGTGCTTCTAGGTGGACAACATGTGCGGAGAGCGGCGAGAGCGGTCCGACCGCCGTCAGAACGCCTTCAGCGCATTCGCGCAAGGCGCATAGTGGTGAGAAGGACCTACGTTTCAGCGCCCTCCGTACGTAACGCGGTGGATCATCAGCTGAGCGCGGCCATCAACCGACCTGGCTGTGTACATGAGGGGCCCGTACCCACTGTCCGCGTAGCGTTGCTGTCAGAAGCTCAGAACTCCCCCCGTCAGAGTCCCAATGCCGCCTATCGTCAACAGAGACAGCCGCGGGATCGGGCGATTCAGTAGCGACGTGTCCTGGAACGGCCCAAGCGAGAGATCCAAGCCGCGCTCAGATGGATCGAGGATTAGAGCCAGCCTCGCGGGGACACCCCCCTTTCCAATGAGCACTTGGCGACCTCTCAGCTGGAGCCGACGCCACCGTCGTTCCCTCATCGAGTGACGGCCTCATCTAGGCTGTCTGCTGTTCAAAGAAGTCCAGGGGCATATGCCCCGTCGTCATGAGTATCTCTGGATGGGCTGCCCTGAAGGCGCGCAGGCGCCCCAGGTGGGGGCCGACAATGAGTCTGGCCAACGCATGCGGCACGTCTTCCGTGAAGCCTATCGGTGCGGCACCGCCGACGTGGAAGAGCCAACCGGAGTCGGTGCCAACGACAATTCCGCAGTGGCCTTGAGTGTGCCCGAAGAGCGGCACCAACCATATCGCTGGCTCGAAGGCCAGCGGGATCGACGCGAAATGAAACCAGCTTTCCGCAGCTTCCCCGTAGAGCACGAGTTGAGGCTTGTGCGCCGCGTGGCGGCGAACGTAGCCTACATCCAGCCAATGGTGCCGCAGCCCGCGAAAGGCCTCGTATTCGCGCCGATGGACGTGGACAGTCGCGCTGGGGAAGTCCGGCAGCCCACCACAGTGGTCGAAATGCATGTGTGTCAGCACGATGTGGCGCACATCCTGCCGCTTGTAGCCGAGGTTCGCCACCTGACGTGCTGCTGCCTCCTCCGGCCTCATCGGCATTCTTGTGGCAATCTGGAGCGCCCGCATGACGGCTGGCGGGCGCGAATAGTCCTCCTGACCGGGCCCCGTGTCCACCAGCAGCAGCCCTTGGTCCGTCTCTACCAGCAGGCACAGCGCCCCGGCGCGCCAACGTGGAGGCACGCGAGCGCTGCAAGTAAAGCAGTTGAGGAAACGAATGGTCATCTGTCGCGATAGGTCCTGGAGCGCCGGGGGCTAGGCCGAGCTGGCTTCGCACGCTTTGTGGCGACGGCGGCGATGTGGGCTGATGCTCCCATGATGGTTGGTTCGTCCTCCAGCCATCGAAGCACCTCGAGAATGCGCTCGCGTCTTGCGGAATCCCGCCATTGTTGCTCCAAATCCTGCAGGAATACCGCAACGCCTTCGATGGCCAGTAGCGTCTCGACGCAGAACCCGGCTTCCTCTATCTCAGCTTCCAGCTCAGATGAGTGGTGATGGAACGATGTCGTGAAATGGCCCGGTTCATGCGTCGGGTTTCGATGCTGTCCGTCATTAAGACAGCGCCTCATCATCTCCAGGAAGGCCGAATCTTGAAGATGCCCCTGCGCTAGCCCGGCGAATGTGGACGCGAACCGCGAGATGGCGACGGCGACGAGCTGGCCACGTGGCCTTAGTACGCGACGGGCCTCTCGCACTGCCAGCAGTCGATCGGGGCGTTCGGTGAGATGGTACAGGGGTCCCAGCAGCAGCACCAGGTCGGCGCACTCATCCGGATAGGCGAGCTCGCGGGCATCGCCGACGGTGATGGAACGGATAGGACTCGTGGGCTGACGCCTGGAAGCTTCTCTCGCCTGCTCGCCGTGCAACGCGATCGGGTCTATCAGATGCACCTCGAAGCCCTCTCGTGAGAGCCACTGCGCGTAGGTTCCCGGACCTCCACCGACATCCAGTACCACCGCGGGTGCTTGCGGGAGATAGCGGCTGATGATCTCCTTCGTGCGGACGAATTCTAGCTGGCCCGCGGCGCTCGAGAAACGCGTAGCCTCCAGTCCCATCTCGTAGTAGTGGATGATCTCCTCGGGGACAGAGTGCGCTCTTCGTGCCTTGTCTTCCATTTGTCAGTCCGTTCCTGCTGCGTCCCCAGCGCAGCGGAAGCCAATCCGCGGGTTGGGCCGCGCCGAGTGCGAGGAGTCGCGAAAGAAGGTCTGCGCGTGCTCGCGCGGAGAGGCCCACGAGCCACCCCGCAGGACATGGTCGGTGTCCAGATCAGGCCCCACTGGGTTACGGTCTGGCGCGTACGAATAGTAGCTCAAGTCGAACGTGTCCGCTACCCACTCCGCTGCGTTTCCTGCCATGTCCAGCAAGCCGTCAGGGCTCGCTCTTTGAGGGTAGCTGCCCGCGGGCAGCACGCTGGCGTTGCCACTCTCGGCGGTGTTTGCCAGGTCGCTGTCCCAAATGCTGCCCCACGGATAGCGGCGCCCATCGGTGCCGCGTGCCGCTCGCTCCCACTCCGCTTCAGCTGGCAGCCGCTTGTCCAGCCGGGCGCAAGATGGCTCCGTATCGCGCCACAACACCCCGGTTGCCCTTTCATCGCCGCGTTCTTCGGCCAAGCGGACGTCCCATCCGGCAATCTCGCCTCCAGCCTCAGAGGCAAAGGGAGCAAAGGCTCGGTTGGTCACCTCGGTGCAGTCTATCTCAAAGGCATCGAGATGGACCTGTCTTTGGGGCAGATGGGACCGTCGTCTTTCGTCGTGTCCATGAGGGACCAGCCATCGGGCACGGTGACCATCGAACCGGGCTTGCAGGCATCATTCTCTTCGGGACGGAGCGCACAGGCCGGCGAGAGTCCCGCGACCGTGATCACCACGACCAGACTTGTGAGCCTCAGAGCGCCCCTCCAATCCGGTCCTCGCCGTACCGATCTGTGACGCTCGGGTCCTCCGCGCGTGGGTCCATGACCGGCTGCCAATCCAGTCACGTGCTCATCTCGCTAGCTGCCTTAGACCCTTGCCCCGGCAACGTGGTGGCGACGGTCCTAGCAACGGGTCACACTGGCCGTCACGCACGGCGAGCGAAGCTTGACGAAGGATACTGACGCGACGGCATTTGCAGTGCCATTCATTGGCGTCAGGCAGGCAAGTCTTCGAACGCATTCGTAGTTCGCGTCAAATGGATGAAGCCGGCAGTGCCGCGCTGCGCGTCATTCTTGACCACCACGCCGTCTGCGCGCCTGGAGATCACTCCGCTGGTCTCGGCTGCCACGCGTGGGGCATTCGGCGCCTGCAAGTATACGCACGTGGTGTGCCGGGGTCAAGCGTCCGCTTGCACGGAATCGACTTGGGCCGTTTGTGTCGAAGCCAAGGCGCCCGTACAATTGGTGCCACTGTTCTTTTCTACTGCCGCAGATCCGATCAGTTCGTCTAGTGCTGGAGGGCCTGCGGATGGCTTGTTGCATCCATGATTCGACGAGGGTGAGTGCGTGAACCAAGAATCTGAAAGGCGACCGGGTCAGCCCGCGCCATGGCTCTACCTCTTCGGCGTCCTCACTTGGACGTGGACGTTCCACGGCATCGTGGTACTCAGTGGTCAGAGACTGTTTGAGTTTCCCGCCCTGATCCTGGCCCTGCTGGGAGCACTAGGCCCCAGCATTGTGGCCGGCTTCCTGGTCGCCATTCACCGGTGGGACCCGGCGCTCGACCGGGGTGTGCTTGCTTCCTTCAGACGGGCTTTCGACCCGGGCGCGCTACCTTGGTGCTGGTATCTGGGGATCCTTGGTCTGGTGCTGGTGCTTGCTGCGGCACCGGTCCTGCTAGACACTGCGACCATGCGACAGCGAGGGCTTATCGATCGAGGGCCCGGATTCTTCCTGCTGGTCGGCCTTATCATAGGTGCCCTCGAAGAGCCCGGGTGGCGCGGCTACGCCCAGGAGGGCTTGCAGCGCCGGATGCCTGTGATCGCTGCCAGCCTAGTCGTCGGGATCTTCTGGGCCGCGTGGCATCTTCCCCTGTTTTTCGTCGCGGGCACCTATCAGACTGGGCTGGGCGTGGGGACGGCGGCATTCTGGACGTTTCACCTGGGAGCAGTCGTGGGGAGTCCGGTGTACGCTTGGCTGTAGAATTCCGCAGAACGAGTCATACTGGCGCCCGTGCTGTACCACGCTTTGGGCAACGTCGCAGGCGAGCTGGTGCCCGACGTATCTGACGCGGCGGAACCGGGTGTTGAGGCCGCTCTGGCAGTGACCGTGACGCTTGTAGCTTGGCATTGGACGCGCCACCCGCGATCGCGGTAACCGCAGGCCTTGCCGATCGGTGTCAAGGGTTCTTCAGACCGGTCTCCAGCTTGTTCGTCACCTCACGCTTGACGCGAGCTGCAATGACGCGATCGAACTGACGGAGAAAGGCCTGGACCGCGTCCCGGTCGTGAACTACCAACGCACGTAGCGCCCACGAGAGAGCCTTGACCACCATATCGTCCTGATCGTTTACCAGCTCGCGGCAGATGTCCAGAGTCCGCTCGACATCGCCGTGTTCGCCGCGGGAACGAACGTTGAGAGCAACCGTGCTCACGAGGGCAGCTCGCCGCCACCAGCGATCCTGGGACCGGGTCCAGTCGCGGATGGCATCCGAACTCAGCAGCCCTTCTCGCCAGGCAGGCCCTGAGAGCGTGCGGGCAAAGGCGTCCACCGAGCTCCAACTGTCGATACCCTCACCGAGTTCCTCGATTGTGTCCTGGTCAAGCGAACGGAACGCCCCCGGATGGTCGGCGATTAGCTCGTACGCGATCCAGCGATGTCGGCTAGAGGTCAGAATGGCGCGGGCCATGTCGAGCGCATACTCCGGGGTCTCGTCCTTGATGTGGCGGCTGAACTTGCGTCGGATGGCACGCATTGGTGCAGTCCTTTGCTCGGGCAGGGAGTCCAACTGCCTCACGAGAGTGTCGGCCAGCTCATCTAGCTCCATTCTCCCTCCAAGACTTCGTATCCTCTGTCAATAACCCGCCACTCACAAGGTGCTGAAGCCCTGTCCCACAGTGCCGGTGTGCGGCTTGTCTGCTCACGGTCGGGAGAAGTGGACTGCGATGACCACCTCTGCCTCTCGCGCCCGGACTACTGCCTTTCGTGCCTGCCGCGTACCTGTCACGGGCCATCCCTGTGCTCCCGCCACAGGCTCATAGCACCTTCAGCGATTCCCAGCAGCAGTACGACAAGGGCGACAGTCCACAGAGCTATCCGACCTCTGCCAGGGATCTCCAGGTCCCCTAGGATGAGCCAGAGGAGAAGGACGAAGCTGCCGCAGACATTGATGGTCACAGCGCCAGCCATGCCGAGGCCGGTCACGCCCCTTGGCTTGGAGTACCGCTCGATGAACAGCGCGATGCCGATCCCAAACAGGACGGCCCCCAGCAAGGTGGGATAGAAGCTTGTCGCGGAGGGCGGCAGGCCGAGCGCGCCGGCCAGTCCCGCTGGATAGGACAGCAGCAGGATGCCCAGAAGAAGGTTGACGACGCCGTCGATCAGTAGCAGGATGCCCCTTCGCCCATCCATCACTGCCTTGCCCCCCTTCTTACTCGTCGAATGGCTGACCTAGACATGAATCCGCCTGCCTGCTTGTTTCGGGGCATACGGTGTTGCGGCCCACCAGAGACCGCGTCTGAGCGGCAGGTCCCGCGTTGTACGTCTCTTGGGCGGATCGAACCATCGGCTACCGCCCTTCACAATGTGGCTGCGACGACGGTGACTCAGCAGATCCATTCACTGCCTCCGGGCGACACACCTCGCCCTAGGCCTCTCGCTTTAAGATGCCCCGCACGAAAAGCACGAGAGGAACGAGGACGATCAGGGCCATCACGGAGACCACGAGAACATCGGTCAAGGGCACAGCGGCGCGGGACAGAAGCGGCTCCAGGAGCAGCACGACAATGAGTCCGATGAACAACGACGTGAGCTGGAAGAGCAGTCCCCCGGCCGCCATGTATCCCAGCGGCCGACCCCGCCACAGGAGCAGCCCCACGATGACCCATGCCGGGGAGACGATACCGTCAGAGACGAGGACGGCCAGGCCCGTGCGGTCGACTGCTGTACCGGAGAGGATATTACCTATCGTGGTCCCTACCGCCAGAAGGAAGAATAGCAGGCCAGAGACCATCATAGTGCCTCCGGCGAGCTTCTCGGGCACTGCGCCCCTGAGGCGGTGCCGCACCGCTTCTCCGTCGATGGTGGCGACGAGGGCGGCCAGCGTGTAGATGCTCAAGGCGAGCTGCCCAAGCGCGAGAAGCAGTCCCGCGTTGAGGGGCAACGCGATCACGTATATGAGGGCGTTGTACAGCACGTAGAAGAGTCCCCCGGGCCACAGCAGCAATCCCAGAAGTCGGCCGCGGGCACCGGTGCGTCTTGGCCATGTCAACCAAATCGGGACCAGAAGGACGGGCAATCCGACAATCAGGTTCACGACGTCGTTGGCCAGGAAAGAGCGCCTCAATTCCTCTGTGGGATAGATGTACTCGGGGAAGAGGAGTCCGGCAGCGGACGCCAAGGCCAGCAGGAATCCAACGCCGACCGAGCCGACGTACGTCGCGGTCAGGTTGTTCTCAACGGGCATTGTGGGCGGATGCGGGTGCGTCCTGAACTCGTTCATAGTACCTCCGCAACTCGTCTATAGCGGCTGCGCGGGTTCCCGGCATTCATCGAGCCGCGGACCCCGTGCACCCGAAGCCCATTCGCCAGCGTGTCGCGCGGACGGCGCTGGGTCCTTTCCAGGGCATCCGGGCGGTACTCTGCCTGCAACACCTTCAATGCTCCTGCTCACGGTCATCCGAGATCCGATTGGGGGGTGTCCCGTCTCAGGATGGGCAGGAAGAGAGCCACTAGGGAGATGATGAGCAATGGGGCGTGCATTACGCCCATCCAGGCCAGGTCCGGATCGAACCAGTGAATCGTATTCAACAGTCCGTAGATAAAACCATTGAACGCCGTCACCCGGAAGGCAAAGCGATCGACTCCAGGGTAGGCCAGGATCAGCAGGAAGAGAAAGACAGGGGTGACGAAACAGTACGTCAGTCCGTAGCCCGGCGAGGTGAGGAGCAGCAGCGGGTCGAAATCCGGCACGACCTTCTCACCCTCCAGGGCCATGGGCGACCAGAAGACGAGCAAGGCCAGCGGCAGCAGAGTCCAGCTCCAGGATGGGAACCGCTCGAACGATGTTCGCAGCGTGCCCCGCCACGCCACAGAAAGCCACACCAGTCCCAACAGAGACGTGCCGATGAGGGCTCCCGTCTGCACGGCGAAGCCATACTTATCGGTCTCTGCGCTCGTCTGCAGAGCGGCGACGATCAGGTAGTTGAGACCGACATAGACAGCCAGTGCACGCCCTCCCACCCTCGGACGAGCGGCCGAAAGAGCTATCACGGCGACAGTGGCAACGTGGAAGACCCAACCCCAAGACGCGTAGGGCTCGACGGAGACCCTCAGGATGCTCAGAATGACATCATGTGTTTTGCGCGGGTTGTACGGTGCCTCAGTCATCGGCGGCAGCATAGCAAGAGCCACCAGCAGCCCGTAGATCACTGGGTAGAACCACCTGCGAGAGGGCAGATCACCGAATCTCACGGGAAGACCTCTTTCGCAATGTACCCGTTGGATAGTGGTCGCGACCCGAGCGGGAGTCCGTTACGGAGCCGGCGACTCAACCCTTGTCGCGAGCTCCTGGGCCCATCCGGCGGCTCTCTCAAGCTCGCCCTCTCTCAACGGGCCCTCCGTGTCCATGACGATGAAGCCTTCCGGAGGAAGCACAAGGTCCCCGCCCTTGTTCGACAGCGAGTCCGCTATCGGCTTGGCGGCATAGCCGAACAGCCTGACTAAGAAAGTCAGGACGGCTGAGTTGACATCCTCGACCGCCAATCGCGTGTCAAAGGCAGCAACTCGGACGCCGTCCAGACTGCGACCTGGAATGCTTCTCAAGAACGTCCTAGTCGCCGGTGAGGGCCGAAATGCGTGGGTGGGCGCGCCGACGACCAGTATGTCCAGCCCTTCCAGCTGCTCTGGCTCAGCCTCGGTGACTCGGCTTGCTTCGACCGCCTCCGGTGCGCCGAAGGCTCCAGCCAGCGCTTCGGCCACTGCACCCGCCACCTGCTCGGTGTTTCCGTGAACGGAGTCGTAGACTACCATTGCTCTCACGATAGTCCTCCTTATCGCTCAACGTCGCAGCTTCAGTGTCTGGCTGTCACGACCAACTGGTATGAGCATGTTCAACGCCCTGTCCTCTTGGATGGTCGATATCGGTGACAGACCCGGGCTCGCGCTGCACGCCGATCTGCAGGCAAGAGCCCGGGAAGCAGGTCGGCTGGCTCACAGAATCGAACGGAGCCGGGACACGACGATTGATCGGGCAAAGGCGCACTCCATTATACACCCATTCCATCGGCTGAGGTAGTGCAGCTTCGTTAATAGCGCCGGGGCGGAAGCTCGGTCTTTGGGACCCATTCTGTGCGCCCGTCGGGGGCGCTTTTTGTCAGATCGCGCACTGTAGCGCGCGCAAACGATTTAGGCA
Organism: Anaerolineae bacterium; assembly: GCA_050050015.1. Taxonomy (GTDB): domain Bacteria; phylum Chloroflexota; class Anaerolineae; order B4-G1; family B4-G1; genus SKLM01. Next base: position 9,087 of record JASFVD010000036.1, read on the forward strand.
GGCAGTATCCTCCCATCTGCACCTGTTCAGTATCCAGATTCTCGTTCCTTCGTGGGTGTTCGCCAGATGTCGCTCGGCTGTCTCCTGCAACACCGCTGACTTCCCAACTTGCACAAAGCGTCCGACTTGTGGACCTCAAGAGCTTGGCGTGGTATACTGCGGGTCGAATTCGACAGCCCCTCTCGTCGCGGAAAGGAGGTTCCCTTGACGAAGATCAAGCAGTCGCCAGCGCGGCAGCGCATCCGGAAGGGACTCCTTCTCCTATCCCTCTTGCTGTTTCCCCTGACACTGTACTACTTCTCACCGACGCTCATCATTCAGGGTGCCTTAGAGGCGGTCGCGTGGGTGGGAGCTTCATCGTCTTTGGGCTAATGCTGATCTCGGCGCTCTTCGTGGGGCGGCTGTGGTGCGGCTGGGCGTGTTCAGCCGGTGCCCTCCAGGAACTGGGCGCTCCCATCAACGACCTCCGGCCCCCTGCGCCGGAGGATCGACTGGATCAAGTGGTCGATCTGGGTCCCTTGGATAGGGTTGATCGTCACGATGACGGTTCAAGCAGGCGGATATTGGGTCATAGATCGGTTCTACGAGCTCGATGGAGGGCTGACTGTGCTTCAGATGGACCCGCCCTGGTTCATCGTCTACTACGTCGTCACTGCTCTCTTTCGAGGCCTCCCCGTAGTTCTTGGCCGGCGGGCCGGCTGTCACACCGTTTGCTGGATGGCGCCCTTCATGATACTTGGCCGACGAGCCTGCAATTTGGTCCAGTGGCCGGCGCTTCGCCGGATGGGCGACGCCGGGGCGTGCAGCGACTGCAGGCGGTGCACGCGAGCTTGTCAGATGAGCCTCGACGTCAATGGGATGCTAGGCGCCCCGACGATGGAAAACGACGAGTGCATCCTCTGCGTAGGCTGCGTCGACACCTGCCCGGAGAACGTGATCCGCCATACATTCAGCGGCGGACGATGAAGTCTCGGAGGCTTGCTGATCGGAGCGAACTGACGCCTAGCATCCGTCGCTGCCTCGGGCATAGGACAGGATTCGCCGAGCCGGGGGCGGAGGCCGCTCTTTGCTGGCCTTTCACCTTGTGCAAGTGCCCTTCCGGGCGCAAGGCTCAAGCGTGGCTCTGGGCTGACGGTCAGCGCGGGAGAGGAGGCGCATCATGTTTGAATTACGTGAGTTCGTGACCCTGGCCGGACAGATGAATGACTCCATAAGAGGAAAGTCGGTACGAACAGGGCAGTTAGGCAACAGCCCTCACAAGTCCGTCTGATACAATCGCACTCACGACGAGTTTGCGCAGCTGACGAAAGGGAAGACGGTTGGAAAGGTGAGGGCGAAGGGGAAGTGGCTATTCGTTCCTCTCGAACCTGGGCATACGCTGCTGCTGGGCGAGTGCGGCGGAAAGATCCTCTATCATTCCTGCCCTGTGCCCCGCCAAGCCGTGTTCCAGCCGGTGCATCATGCTTCTCCATTGATTGTCTCCTTCCTCTGACTAGCTGCTGCTTGAGTGTGAATGAAGGGGTTCGACAGATTGGCGTGATAGGTCACCGACGACAGCTGACGCGCCCCGCAGCCTCTGAGCGTCGGGAGTTGCCTGTGGGACATGTCACCAAGGTCACTATTAGATCAAGCTTGTCTCGCTACGTGGCGATCCGCGCGTCAGACAGAACGCTGTCTCGCGTTGATGAATGTTCGACTACCGGGTTCCGCCTGAGAAGGGGCGCTTCGCGCGATCCCGGAGCTAGCCGGTCTGGCGCCAGCGGTGATGCTACGCGCAGCGCTCCGTCGTGGGCTGCGGGTTTGGCCCCTACTACGTTCGGTCTCGCCGCGACGGTTTCTTGGCACGTGCTGGAGATCTCCGAGCGGCTGGGCTGCACTGTCGGGCCCGCAGTGGCGACGCCGGTGTGACTGCAGGCACGCTAACTTGTCTCAGAAGCGGAGAGATCGCAAGTGCCGGCCTGCCGCCCTGGAGAAAGTGCTTTCGGAGGCTGCCCTTCGAGCACTTCGGTGCGTTCCGTGCTTGCTCCGGGTGCTGGATGTGACTGACGATCTTGCAGTATACGGCCCTCCGATAGCGGGACGGTCAAGCGCACGT
>JASFVD010000037.1:0-11171 GCA_050050015.1 Anaerolineae bacterium
TGCCGCTGCATCCGTTGCCGCGAGGTCCGAGGGAAACCCATAGACCCAGACGCGCTCCAGTTTGAGACCCTGAGCTACGACACTGACGGGACTAGTGAGCGATTCCTCCAGTATGTCACGCCGGACGGCGATCTGGCGGCGTTCCTACGCCTGTCGCTCCCTCGGGCCGAGCCCCTGCTCGACGAGCTGCAAGGCTGCGCGATGATCCGCGAGATTCACGTGTACGGGCCTGCGCTGAGTCTGGGCACTGAGCTCCGGGCCGCTCCTCAGCACGCCGGCCTGGGAACTGAGCTCATAGAGAAGGCGCGGCGCATGGCGCTCCAGGCAGGTTACGAGCGCCTGGCCGTGATCGCCGCCACAGGGACGCGGCCGTACTACCGGGAGCGCGGGTTCGAGCTGGAAAACCTCTACATGATAAGCGGGGGCACACCCTGAATCTCCGTCCGTCTGCCGCGAGCAAACGATATCGCCGCGTGACGCCTGCCGTCATCGACGAGCTCCGTGACGCTGTCGGCGAACCGCATGTGGTCGCCGACGATCCGGATGCCATGCAGGATTACGCCCACGACGAGGTAGCCGGCGACAAGCATGTCCATATGCCGGAGGCCGTGGTCAGGCCAGGCTCCGCCCAGGAAGTATCGCGGATCCTGACCATCGCCAACCGTGAACGGATCCCTGTCACGCCCCGGGGCGCAGGATCAGGACTCTCCGGCGGAGCAGTGCCGGTCCGCGGGGGTATCGTCCTCTCGCTAGAGCGGATGAACCACATCCTTGAGATCGACACGGACAATCTGGTCGCCGTCGTGGAGCCCGGCGTCGTCACCAACGACCTCAATGACGCGGTGAAAGAACACGGTCTCTTCTACGCAGGGTACCCTATGAGCGTGGAGCTCTGTTTCGTCGGCGGCAACGTGGCGGAGAACGCCGGCGGCGGGCGCGCGATCAAGTACGGTGTCACTGGCCGCTATGTGCTGGGTCTGGAGGTGGTACTGCCGACCGGGCGGATCGTTCAGCTAGGCGGAAAACGAGTCAAGGACGTCACAGGTTACGACCTGATCCACCTGATGGTCGGCTCCGAGGGAACGCTAGGCGTCTTCACCAAGATCACGCTCCGGTTGCTGCCCCGCCCGACGGCGCGGGCTGTGCTGCTGATACCCTTCTACGACGCGCGCACGGCCATCGGCGCTGTGCCTCGGTTGATGACCAGGGGACGCATCATCCCTACATCTGTCGAGTTCATGGACAAACGATCGATCGAGGCTGCGTACACCTACACGGGAGAGCGCCTGCCTCATCCCGACGTCGGCGCCATGCTCCTCATTGAGATCGACGGCGCCAGCGAGGAACGTGTACGCCAGGATATGAACAGCATCGTCGATCGCTGCCTTGAACTCGGGGCGCTCGACGTGTTCGTCGGCAACACGCCGCGCGACGAGCGCCGTATGTGGCGTCCGCGACAGGAGATGGCTGAAGCGTTGAAGGCGATCTGTCCAGTTCAGAGTATGGAGGACATCGTAGTGCCGATGGCCCAAATCCCGGACTTGATGCCGCAGCTAGAGAGGCTCGCAAGAAGGTTCGACGTGCTGGTCCCCTGCTATGGTCACGCGGGCGACGGCAACCTCCATGCCACGGTGGTCAAGAAGCCCGAGATGTCGATGACCGAGTGGGAGGAGAAACTGCCGGCTCTACTAACAGAACTATACACGGCGGTTGCGGCACTCGGCGGCACCATAAGCGGGGAGCATGGGATAGGATCGAAACGTGCGCACTACCTGCCGCTGGTCATGGACCAAGAACTGGTCGAACTGCAACGGAGCATCAAGAAGGTGTTCGACCCACTCAACATTCTGAATCCCGGGAAGATCTTTCCGCCAGAGCAGCCATCCTTGTTCGAACCGGACGGCTGACGCCGAGGCGAGACCTACCCACAGACGCTAGCCAACTTGACACGGCCTCCGAAATCTTGTATAGTGGCAGCCTACCTGGGGACGTCGCGGCTCCTGGTGTATCCCTGAGCCCGAGCCCAGAGACACCAGTGCACCGGAGCTGGAGGCGACGCAGCGCTCGGCGAATCGGCCGCTTTCCTACTTATCGCAGCCATCGCCTGAAGGCAAGCGAGGGATGAAGACATCTATGTGCGGAGTTGGAGCGGTAGGGAGTGCGGCTGTGCAAGGCGCAGAACGGAGACTTCGCGATGACACAGAGATCTGCTTTTGGGAAGTGGCTGCTGGCGGAGCTGGGCGAGAGACGCTGGTCCATGCGGGAGTTCGCTCGACGCTGCGAGGTCAGTGAATCCACGATCTCCAGGATCGTGAGCGGCAAACGCAATCCGAGCTCTGAGCTCTGTCGCAGGATGGGCAAGGTGCTGCGCCTCCCGCCGGAGAGAATCTTCCGTGAGGCCGGCCTCTTGCCCCCGAACCCTGATGAGTCACCCGGGATCAAGGAAGCGCTGTATCTGTTTCGTGAACTCCCGGAGGACGAACGTTTGCGCATTCTCCTGATTATGCGCGCACTCCTGGAGCAACAGGAACGACTTGGTGTGGCGTCTAGTTGACTTTCTGTCTTGCTGGGTGCTTCTGAGCCCATGCGCTCGACGACTGGTCTACCGGGAACTGCGTCGCTCGCACAAGCCCCGAGTGTGGCGGTTCGAATGCGGCGACATGCTCATTATCGGCGGTTGACCCAGTGTTTCACGTTCAAAGGCGCAGGAATTCCGGCGGAAGATGGAACGAAGCCTATCTTGTGCCGATCAGAGCCTTGATCCGGGCAACAAGCTAAGAGGCTCCTGGTACGCCTGACGCCCGAGGGCGCGAAAGGGCCGGAGACTCTCGAGTCGACCCGATCACTCAAAGCCGCGTTCACCTCTACGGGGACAATTGCGTCCGAGGTACGCGGCTTTCCGTGTGAGTCGGAAGGACGCCGGGAGTCACGACACCCGCTCAGAGAGATGGAGACGAGCGGCACGTGGGCGAAGTCCAGAGACGAAGGAAACCTTGCATCTGGCTGTTACTCAAGCTGGGGAGCACCAGAGAGCGCGCGCGGGGCTGATCTGTGTGTCTGGCGGCCTCAGCGCGACCTTACGGGCCTGCCATCGGACGCGCCATCGCAACGTGAAGAAAAAGGGGTAGACGGACATCGCTAGCACCCCGCTGCTGGAACCCTGGCTTTGGCTGGGAGGTTCCTTCCTGATCGCAGTCCTCTGGGCCAACCTTCGTTGGGTGTTCGCTCCGTGGACCCCGGTATCAAGGTCTCCGGGCCCCGAGGCGAGCCTGCCGGAGAGAATCGTGTATCGGCTGGCCAATTGGCGCTTCGCTCCCGCGTTGTTCCAGGGAGTACGGTTGCTCTACTATGTGGGCATACCGTCTGCTGCCCTCTTCTGGGGACGCGACGCAGTCGTCGGCCGTTTCCTCGGCTTGCAGCGGCTGATCCTCCCGGGCCCGGCAGGCGGGAGCCCCTCGATAGGTGCAAACTGGTCGGCTTGGGCACACGACTTGGGATGGGCTGCTGTCTTGGGTCTCGGTTCGGCCGGGCTGCTTCTGCTCGCGGGCCTGACGCACCGCAAGGTGCTATCTGAAGCAGACGGCATCAGTAGGGGTGAGAGGGCACGCGGCATGGGGACAGCCCGCGAAGCGTTCTACCACGAAATCCATTGGGCGTTCTATCGAAACGCCCCCATTGTTGCCTTGGGAACCTATTGGGGAACGTGGGCAGGGCTGGCCATTGTTGCAGTGGAGGCCGCTTCTAACCCTGGATGGCGTGGGGACTTGAGAGACCGCGTCCGATCCTGGCCAAGACTCTGGCGGGGAGCGCTGATTGTGGTCAGCGCCGTACTGTTTCTACGTGCGCAGAATCTATGGTTGGCCAGCCTCGTCCACTGGGGCGTCTCATGGGTCCTGAAAACGGTACAAGCAGAGGGATCGCCAGTCCCCTCTAGGAAGGACCCAGTCGGACAGAGAGATCCTGAACGGGAACATGTCTCCGAAGCGAGCTAGGCCAAGAGGAGCGCCAGGCCGACCAGCACCCCTAGCATCACCAACGCAATGACGCCAATGCGCCTCAGATCCGAAAGGACGTAGCCGTACTCCTGAGCTAACTCGGATGTGTTGGCATCCGAGGCACCTGAGTCATCCGACTTTAGCGCGGCGATATCCTCCATACCCGGTTGTCTCATCTGAGTCTCCGACAGACGAATCTTCTTCTCCTGGTCGCGACGCGATGCCTCTGCCATATTCCATTCCTCCCCTATGATGTCAACTCGCCAACGACAACAATACGATGCGTGTCAATGCCGTAAGGATAACAGGACAAAAGCGTCAGCACCGGCGAAGAGGTAGGCTCCATCACCTGCACCTCCGTCGGTTCGATGACGCGCTTCTGTGTGATAACGTAGCGGTACGACCGGGTAGCCGTGTGCACAACCACTTCGTCACCCAACCGGAGTTCCGGCAAATCCCGGAAGATCTCGCCATAGATATCGTTGTGAGCCGAGATGACGCAGTTCCCGCGCTCTCCCGGATTCGCGCTACCGACGTGGTGGCCCGCTCCCCGCTTGAGTGTCTCCCAGTCATCGCCCTCCACGACTGGCGCATCCACATCGATAGCCGGGATCTGGATGCGAGTCGCGTGCTCGGGACCGGGCGTCGGCACGGCCACCGGTGTGACAGAATCCACTAGATCCTGTAGGTGAGCCGGAATCTCTGCCGGAGCGGGGCCTTCTGGTGAATCCGGCGGAGTGTGTCCGCCTGGGAGCACCACGTGAATGGGAGGCGTTGGCGTGAGAGTAGGTAGGGCCTGGACTCCACGGGAAGCTCGGTTGATCTGGCGCAACGTTGCCAACGACGCGACCAGGACAAGAACCAGCGCCACGAGCACACCCACCTCTGCCACGAGCAGGCCCTTGTCGCGCAGCCAATCCCAGCGGAGTCGCAGACGGCGCTGTACTCGAGCCCCCTCCCTACCCTCATCAGCCGCCTCAGGCACAGCGCGAGCACGATACTGAGTCGTGGCACCCAACTCTTGAAACTGCCGATGCTTGTTTGGAGGCGCAGGCGTGGAAGGTGTGCTCGACTTGGGCGGAGCAAGAGGATCTAGAGAGTTAGCTCCCCCATCCCGCTCGCGCAGCCGCCGCACACGCTCTTCCCGCTTGAGAATACGGAGAATCTCCTCAAGCTCCTCTATCGATAGCTCGTCGACTGTGCGGCGGTCTTTCATGAAGCCTCTCGTGGGACCGGGTACCCTCTCCGATTTCTCTCTCCGCCTCGGGGGGCCAGCCGTCCGTGTTAGTCTATCGCACGCTCCATGTGGACCAGAGCGTTTGGTTTCGTCGCCAGCCCGGCCCGAGGTGCAGCGCCGGGTTATTCCGCTATCTGAGCCACCGACAAAGCCTTAGCAGACCCGAGGAAGCCGGTTGCCGGGCGGTCGGGTACGCTCCTCGATCGGCCATGCATCGCCCCGTCAGCCGGAGGTTCATCCCGGAGTCTTCCCCTGATCGACAGCTGCTACCGCGAACACTTCTCGCTCGAAGAACCACCTGAAAGGAGGCCAGGTGAACAAGATGTGGCGAGCAAGGCGAAGGAAAACCCCCTCGTCCCTGTCTTGTGGTGGGGTATCCAACCACACACGAGGGCTGAAGTCGGCCTGGCTTAGCACGCGCCACAAGCTCAAAGCGCTCTGCTCGTTCACGTGAACGTCCAGATTGACGGGGGTGATCGCGCGCGGATCTTTGGGGTAGCCATCACCCTGCCCCATGAGGGTCCGCACCCAACGGACGACCGGATAGGCATAGCGATCATACCAGACGTTAGGTGCAGTGTGTATGATCAGTCGGCCTTTGGGTCGCAATACACGCCGGACCTCCAACAGAGCCTGGCGCAATTCCCAAGGATAGAGGTGCTCCACCAGGTCAAACATCAATACCCTGTCAAATGATCCGCTCCGAAACGGCAGGATCTTGGCATCGGCCATGCTGACTATGGCACCTTCGTCATCACCGACCAGGTTGGATGCCATTCGCGTGGCAACCGCCGAATAGTCGACACCATAGACCTCCGCGCCAAGCGCGAGACAGTGACGAAGTATCTCGCCGCGCCCGCAGCCGACATCCAGTACCCTCATCCCGGGGGCGACCTGCGCCGCCTGGAACCCCTGCTCCAGCCGGCGTGAGAGATGCTCTCCCTCGCTCGACACGAATTCCTCGTATCCTTCGCAAGCGCTCAGGAAGTAGTCTTCATCGTATCGCTCGGGCTCTACCGGTTGTCGCACGCGATCAAAATTCAAGAGAGCCTCGCCGTTCAACGTTCAACGTGGTGGCAGCGACGAAAATTATAGTCGGCGGCCACGGCCGCGTCAAGCAGCGCGTAGCCGACAAGTAGCATACGACGAGATGCGTGGCTCTCGTCACCGACGTTGTGGTACGATGGACTGCGTGGGGCACGCATGAGACTGCCTTTGGCCCGGAGGGCAAGCCTAAGGTCGGGCCTCTCGGGTCCCATCTTCAGCGGCTTCATGGCAGATGAAAGGCCACACGGGGCAGGATCGTCCGTTGGTTAAGAAGGGCGGTTTGCAGCCTGCGGAGAACGCGCCGAAGGGCGCGCATCGCCGGTGGCGAGGTGTGCCTGACGGTGCGGCCGACTAGCCCGAGAGCCGGTTAGGGCGTGGGCGTCGCGTCGAGGCTCGGCGTGCGCGTCGACCCACGCCAGACGAACAGGCGAGTACCACTGGAGTAACCTGCTTCCGCGTAACTTGGTCCGTCAACCTCGCGCACCACCCGGACGCTCCATAGAAACTCGGCCGCATCGGAATCGGCTTTCTGCAGGAGGTCAGACGGTACACGCCACGCCGTGGCGCGCGTCCGAACGGTGCTCGACACCACACCCCTGCCCGGCTGCCGCAGCGAGAGCTCATACCACTCATCTGCCTTCAACACGCTCACGGAGGCCCACTGAAGCAACACAGGTGCTCCATCCGTCAGGATCGCCCCATCGGGCGGGTATAGTAGGGGCGGTGGTGGATAGGGAGGTACCGGCGTCGGCGTGACATTTGGATTGGCCGTCGGCGTTGGGGTCGGTGTGGGAGTATTGAGCGGAATGACGAGGGACTGCTTGGCACGGATGGTCTCATCGTCTGGCGCCAGGTCATTGGCGGCACGGATCACGGAGACGGCTACGTCGTACTCCTCGGCAATCGAGCTCAACGTCTCGCCCGAGCTTACGACGTGAATCACGAATTCGCCTGGCGTATCCTCAGCTTCAATCGAGGCCGACGCTCCGGCTTCCGGAGTGCGCGCCGGAACGAGCAGAACCTGGCCTGGCTGGATCAGTTCGGCGTCAACATCAGGGTTCAGGGCCAGTATATCGTCGATCACCACGCCATACTCCTCGGCAATGTCACTCATCGTCTCCCCTTCCTGGACATTGTGGGCCCGTGGGGGAAGCGGTGTCGGCGTGGAAGTCGGTGCTGGCGTCTCCGTAGGCGTGGGGCTAGGTGTGAGCGTCGGCGTAGGGGAAGGCGTGACAGGGATTGCGGTCGGCTCTGGCCCCGGTTCGACATCCAGCATTGTGTAGAGGCCCAGACCTCCGGCACCGAGAATGATCACGGCCAGCACAAAGGCGGCGAGAGACCCAACCCAACTTGGGATCTCCCGCTTCGCGTCTTCGTCTCGTTCAGGCTCGTCTTCGCGCTCCAGAAGAGAAGCCCCGCACATCAAGCACTCTGACGCCTTGGCAGCGACTCGGATGCCACAGACAGGGCAGTGACGTGATTCCTGAGACGGAATGGAGAGATCAGATTCTTCACTCATAGTCGGAAACGGCCGCTCAATATCATAGCACGGACGCACGGATTGACAAACCCGCTGGCAGGGGCTCCCTGTCAACTCAAATGATAATAAGTCCTAATGACCCACCGAACGCGCCCCGTAGACAGGCTGAACAGGGGTAGCCTGCCGACGCTGCCCACAGGCCTGGGGACAACTACGGCGCCCCCAGGGCTCTGTCGGTGCTTGCCCCCTGATGCACGATCAGGTCGGGCTCGTAGTGACCGACAAGCTCAGTATACTGCTCAACAACGCCTGCCGATAGGCCGGTTAGCGCTGGCAGGTCCTCAGTAGGGACCTTCTGCGCCAGGAGCCGTACCCGCTGGTAGTCGGCGATGTACCGATCCACGGAGGCTTGCGAGTGCTTTGTCTCCCGGGCAATCCGCACCGGCGACTGATGCCGCAGCCAACGACGTACCACTTCTCCTTTGTGCGTGACCGAGGGACCCAGATCGTGGACTGTGCCTCGGGTGGGGACGATCTCTCCCGTCCTCTCTTCATACTCGCGAAGCACCTTGCTGACATAGTGTGCCGATAGACCGCTCAGCAGGGTCAAATCCAGCTGGGTGAGCACGCCTCCTTGCTCATAGGCCTCAAAACACCAGCGAGCAAACCTAGCCCGGTTGAAAGCTCGGCGCGCCCGTCGCTTCTTCCGCAGTGCTGGATCAGTCAGTAGATCCACCTCCCTCTCCGTATACATCTTCAGCTGAACCGGCACAAGATCGGGGACGCCGATCCCTTTCCGGCGTCCCCGCTTCTCCACCCGCACGGCCAACCACACCACCGTCTTGGGAGCCACTCGCTCGGCGTAGCATCCCTCGATCGTGGTCACGATATCGTCCACGATCGCCCGGGCGATGACAGGTCCGTGATCATAGCCGTATTCGGTCAGAAACTTGTGTACCAGCAGATCTGGCAGGCTGCGCTTCTTGATCCGCGTCGCTGTGTAGTCCTTGGGAGCTGTCATCGCAACCAGATCCCCCTTTTGGCCTGGGCTGGCTCTTCGGTGGCCGTGTCTGGCTCGTCCAGCAGCTGCTTCAACCGACTATTATCCGCTCCAGCCTCCTGGTACAGATCCACGTACTCCTTGATCAGCCGCTCCGACAGCCCCGTGCTGACACGCATCTCACCTACGCTCAGACCGCGGGCGTGCAGACGGGCCACCCGCTGAAAGTCCATGCAGTAGCGCTCAATCGAGCCCAGAGCGTGCCACCGGCGCTTCTTGATCTTGCTGAAGGTGTATCCTGCCAACCAGTCCTTGACGATACGCGTCTTGTGGCTGACCCCTCTCCCAATGTCCTTGATCTGCCCTCTTGTGGGCACATCTATTCCTTCCGACCGCAGGTGCGCGATGTCACGCTTAATCGTGGATCGACTCGCACATAGCAGTCGGGCCAGATCCTCCTGGGTGAGCAGCGCCCCCTGGTCTTGGGCCTCCCGGGTCAGGCGTTGGATCTTACTCCGCCGCAAGGCAGCTATGCCGTGGCGCAGCGCCTCCAGATCATCAGGGCTGTCCAACGTCAAGGTGACCGGTACTTGTTGACATTCTGGCAAGGGGCGCCCCGGCGGCGCCTCCACACTGACAGCCAAGAACGTCATCTCCCCCACATCCCGCTCGAGACCCAGATAGCGCTCGAAATATCGACGCATCTGCTCAAACTGGGTCTTGGCCATGAAAGGCGCCAGATTGAAGTCCTCAGCGATCCGCCTGATGATGGCTTCTTCAGGTGACTTTGCTTCTAATCGCTCCACTGCTTCTCGCTCCATCTCTCACCCCCGTGGTCTATGTTCCCATTCTACCACGCTGGGTCACCTGACTCAATGGGTAATGTTACCGGAGGGAACTATGAGTACGGAAGAGAAAATGAACATTGATGAGCGATACAAGTACCTAAGGATGATGAGAGGGCGTTACCGCAGCGCGGACCGCAAGACGAAGGGAAAGCTCCTGGACGAGATGGAGTCGGTGCTTGGGCTGCATCGTAAGTACCTGATTCAGATGATGAATGGGACTCTGATCCGCAAGAAGAGAAAGCGAGAACGAGGGAGGACTTATGGACCTGACGTGGACGACGCCCTGAGGGTCATCTACGAGACGTACGACAGGATCTGTGCTGAGAGGCTGACTCCGAACCTTGCATCGATGGCCAGACACCTGGCTCGTCACGGCGAACTGCGCACAACACCCAGGTTGTTGGATCAGCTGGACCGCATCAGTACCTCCACGGTTCAGCGCATCCTGAACCGGATCCGCCAGGATCAGCCTCGGCTCCCACGGGGGAGACCCAAGACAAGGCGCAGAATCACCCGAGATATTCCCATGAAGCGCTTGTCTTGGAAAATCGAAAGACCGGGATCCTTCGAGAGCGACCTGGTACATCACTGCGGACCCTCGGCCTCGGGAGAGTATGTCTATACCGTCCAGTGGATTGATGTGGCCACCGGCTGGAGCGAGCGTCGAGCTGTCCTCGGCCGTAGCTCCCTGGTGATTGAGGACGCCTTCAGTGTCTTCCTGGCTCGCCTTCCGTTCGCCGTGCTGGAGATTCACCCGGACAATGGCACTGAATTCTTCAACGATCACCTGCTGCGGTTCTGGGGCCATCGGGTACAGGGCGTGGTCCTATCTCGAAGCCGTCCGTATCACAAGAACGACAATCCTCGCGTCGAACAGAAGAACTCTACGCTGGTCCGCCGCTACCTCGGCTACGACCGTCTCGATACGGTCGAACAGGTGCTCACCGTGAATCGACTCTATGACAAGATGTGGGTCTTCTACAACCTTTTTCAGCCTGTGATGCACTTGGCCGAGAAGGAAATCGTGCAAGACGACAATGGAGGCACTCGTGTCATTCGCCGGCACGACAAAGCTCGCACGCCCTTCGATCGTCTCTGTGACACAGATGCTGTCTCAACGGCTCACCGAGAGCAATTAGAGGCCCTTCGCGATGGGATCAATCCCCGTCGCCTACGACAGCAGATCTATGATGACCTGGATCATATCTTCCGCCTGCCCTGCACCGCGCCGGGCTCGAGGCAGAACGTCCATCGGACCCTGGCCAAGAATCTCGACAGACGAAAGGAGGCTCTATCGCATCTGGACTTCAGCTGCACCTCCGTTGATTGACGGAGGCGACTACTACGACCGCGAGCGTCTTGCGCCCACTCGCGATGGGCAAGCAACAGCTACTCCGGGTAACATTATCAAATGAGGGAACGAGCCCCGTTGGGTAATATTATCTTTTGAAGGAACAACCGGCGTTCGGTAAGATTACCCATTGAGTCAGGTGACCCAGCGTGGTAGAATGGGAACATAGACCACGGGGGTGAGAGATGGAGCGAGAAGCAGTGGAGCGATTAG
>JASFVD010000038.1:0-11137 GCA_050050015.1 Anaerolineae bacterium
GGCGAGCCGGTCGCCGCGGAAGCAGCCCACAGCCGTTCAGGTTCAAGGTATGGTTAGCGTGGCCTTGTCCGCGTCCGTATCCGGCCTGGCGACAAGGCCCTGTCGCGTCCGTCTGGCCGTCAATCCAACCTGTGGCCGAGATTTGGCCACCTCTTCCAGACACGTGAGAGAGGGGGCTCTTACGGCGAATCCTCCTCGCTGCCTTGACAGGTGCTCTCAGCACCTCGGTCGCTCGTTCCCTCTCAGACGCCTGAACTGCTGGGCCGCGTGGCAACGCCAGCGCCTCGTTGGCCTTCAGGCAGTCGGCAGATGCTAGCCGGACAACACCTCTAGGCCTGCTTCTGCTTCCTCTTCCCGGCCTTCCTCCACCGACCAGATCTTGTCTGGATCATCAATGTGATCGATGAAGAGAGTGCCCTGGCAGTGGTCGATTTCGTGCTGAAAGACGCGGGCCAGGAGCCCCTCCGCGCGTACGTGAACCGGGCGACCCTCGCGATCTAGCCCCCTGACTACTATAGCTTCGTGTCGTTCCACCTCTCCAACCCAGCCTGGGATGGACAGACACCCCTCGATGCCCTCCACCAAGTGGCCGGAGGCGGTTACAATCTCCGGATTGACAAGGACGTACAGCTCGGGTTGCGGGGGCTCCTCCGCTTCTTCCCCCTCCTCGGCAACAGCAGGCACCTTAATCACAATCACGCGCTCTGGCACGCCGATCTGAACAGCCGCCAGGCCGATGCCATCGACCGCCCGCATCGTCTCGATCATGTCCTCAATGAGCGCTTCTACATCCTCGTCGATGCGCCGCACGCGGTGTGACGCCTCGTGAAGCATGGGGTCGTTGGAGAACACAATCTGACGAACGGACATGTCGACTATCTCCTAGCTCGTTGAAGGTGCAGTGTCAGACGCGCCACCGCGCTCTGACGCCGCGGGGGACACGGGGCCCCCCTCTTGTTGATCCTCAGGATGACGCATCTGATCGTAGACTGTGAACCAGTCGAGGAGCTCGTCCCGCCGGCGTTGGGCGCGCTTCTGGCGCTCGCGCTTCTCGAACCCCTCCACGCGCCGAAAGATCTCAGTCTGCACGGCCTCGGGGTTCTTGACACAGTCGAAGGTGAATGCTCCGGCGCCAGCGGTTTCGATGGTCACCGAGCCGTATCCAAGCACCCGCCCAATCAGTCCAGGCACCCTAAGGCTGACGTTCTGGACCATGCCAAGGCTGGCCTCTCGCCGCTCCTCGCGCAGGCCAAAAGGGCGCTGTTCAATGTCAATGATGCGCGACGACGTCACCTGGTAGATGTCATTCTGCCAGTCCTCGAACACCCAGAGCCACCAGGGCACGAGAAACATAAGTACTATGGCGTAGCTGAGCAGAACTGAGACCTGATCGCTGTCAGGCCCTAGCAGCCAGCCGGCGATGAGCGTCACGACGGCAATGGCCGCAGTCGGACGCGCTATGGGTCCGAGCAAGGAAATCCAGTGCTTTCTCCAGGTGATCGTGTCGCCCTCTTCATAGCACAGGGAAGGGAAGAAGTAGTTGAAGAGCCGAAGCGGTGCACGGATCCAGGAGGACCAGTCGGTCTGGCCATCTTCCTCCACAGGCTTCTCTTCTTCATCCTTCAAGTCCTCCGCTGGGATTTCTCCCTCTTCAAGTCGGCGGTGGAGTGCGTTTTGAATGGCAGCTCGCTCCTCGGCCCGGGCCTGAGCCTCAACGCGCGCCCTCTCCTCGAAGATTCGTTTGTGCACTAGTGCTGGGTTCGGCACCTGTCGAAAGGCGACCAGTCCACCGGGCTCTCCTGCCGTCTCTATAAGGAGATCCCCGAAGTCGAAGGATCGAGCCAGCACACCCTCCTGAACCCGCTGAATGCTCTGAATATTGTGCAGCGGCGCCCCGACCCGAGATCGGCGGATGAGGTAGACTTGTTCATCGTGAACGACGCGCCTGTTGGTCAGGATGTAGTTATCATTGAAGTGATCTACGATCTGGTAGAGGGCGAACAGAACCGGGATGGCCGACAATAGGCCCGCAAGGACCAGAGGGGCAAGCGAGGTACTTCCCACGAAGAAGAAGGCAACGAGGATCAGAAGCAGCGCGAGACCAGGAAGCAAGAGATTGCAGAGCAACACCACATTGTGTTTGTGCAGGACGAAGACGACGACCTCGTCAGGCTCCTGCCAGTCGAAGCGAGGAGCCAGACGTCTCTTCGCGATCTCCGTGGTCATCCGAAGGTCGTTGAGGATGGAAGGGCGCTGCGCCACGAGTCGATCGAAATCGCTCTTGTCGATGATCAATAGCACGGCGTCCGTCACAACCTCTACGCTGGCATCATGGGGCTCACCGAGGAGAAGTGAACTCTCTCCAAAGAAATCGCCGGGACCTAGTCTGCCGACCTCGCGCTCCACGCCGCCCGTATCGACGCGCAGGACTCGCAGCTGCCCACTCCGAAGAAGGTAGCACCCGCTTCCCGGCTCTCCCTGCTGGAAGACAGATGCGCCCCTGGGATGGGCCTTCTCCTGCGTCACCTCGGCAATCGCTGCCAGATCATCCCGATCAAGCGCAGAGAAAAGCTGAACTCGCTCAAGCTGACTGACAATCCTGTCGGTCATGTAGACCCTCCCCGTCTCGACCATTGTAGCACATTCTCAACCCAGAGGAAAGGTATGGGTGTGAGGTGTCCAGGTGGAGCGGAGGCTCTGGCTACTGGGCAACCTGCCAAGTGCCGACCTCAACAGCTGGCTCGAGTCGCTCGTCGAGGTGGGGAAGGGACGTCTGCGTGAAGTGATCGTAGAGCAGGACCGAACCAACGGCGGGGACAGCCGGAGCGTCGATAGGAACATTCAACCGATGAGGATCGAGGACGTGCGAATCGCGAATCCATTTCAGCGTGGGAATGGCACCGAGACTGGGCACAGTGTCGTGAGACACGCGGAAGGCCCACGTGGCGTCGGCGTTGAGACCGGTCAGGGACGTCGAGACAATGTAGTCTCGCTGCAGAGCACGCTGGGCGCGGAAGCGGAGGAAGAGCGTCACCTTCGCCCCCGGCTCCAATGGATCAGCGGGACCTTCAGCATGAGTCAGAACCGCAGCATCACCGAATGGGACATACCGTTCTCCTCGATTAGGCGAAGGCAAGGAGACCTCGCCCCGGAAGAACAGATTCCATCGCCGGGCCCCCACGTCCCCCAAAGCGACGAGGTGCGACGGGATGCCAGGCCGGTCGACAGCGACTGTCGCGTACTGGCCCCTCTCCAGAGGTGGCACGTAGGCTTCGGTGACCACCGCGTCGCCGTTCCCCGTCAACTGCAGCGATGTGGCCTCCCCAGGCCCCGCCCAGTGGAGATACGTGCGGACCTTGCCCCGGACCGCTACCTCGTAATCAACGCCGATCAGAGTGGGACCTCCAGCGAAGCGCACGCGACGCGCATGCTGAGTGACAGGGCGCTTCGTGGACGGTCGGAGATGCAATGTCTCTAGGACCAGGGCGTCAGACCCATCGGAAGTCTGGAGTCTTCCATCCGACGAGTAGGCGCCGATGACCAAAGTGTAGTCTCCAGGGGAGGCGTGCAGCCGTGGATAGACGACGAAGCGGTCAACGACGATCTTTCCTGGTGATAGAGTGTCCGGAGAATGGCGCGGGTCCTCCGCGGCGCTCCACAGCCCACCATCTGGGCCAATGAGCTGGGCGAAAAGCGCAATCTCATCCGTTGGCACCGTCTTGGGAGACCAGACCAGAGTCACGATCAGCGGCTGTGTCGGGCGAATCTGGCGTGAGGCCAACCGATAGCCCAGCATCTCAATCTGTCCACCGAGCAAGCTGTCGAGAGGGACAGCATCAGACAGCATCTCGGTCCGTGGCTCGGAGCGAACCAAGTAGGCCTCCCCAAGGGGTTCGAAGGAGTAGGGCAGAGCACCGTATTCAGGTTCGAAGAAACGTACCACGATGACCGGGCGCTCTGTGACATACTTCTCGATGCTTCGCACCCAGGTCTTCGCCAGTGACTCCCCTTGCGGGGCGACGTAGTCAATCGTGACGTCACCACGAACCCCTTCGACGTCCTGAAGGTATCGAAGAGGCGTAAACCAGTGCCAGTTGGAGAGGATTAAGGCGTCCTCCGGCGCATTGAGTAGCAGTGTCTCGGCGTAGTCGCGGGCATCACAACTGCCAGAGAGGGCCCGGTAGTCGGGATAGTGTCCAGCGAGATTCGCGACGACCACAACCAGCAGGGCAAAGCTCACTGCGTGCCGAAAGACTCCGATTGCCCGCCTGAGGTCGGGTGTGGGCGGCTTACGATCAGAGACCCTAGACGGAACGCCCGACAGGTGCTTGAAGGGAATGGCCATCAGAAGGGCTAGCGACACGTAGGCCGGCATCGCGTACTCGACCGTCTGCGGTGCGTCGTACGTCAGTGTGACTACCATATGAGCGACGAAACTGCCCACTAGCAAGAGCGCCAGCTTGCGGTCGTGCCAGAGGACAAGCAAGGCCCCCAGGCCCATCCCGACGAGAACTGCCCCGCTGAACTGGAAACGCAGCAGGGTGGGCAGGAGCACGAGCCGATCGAGCAGATCAAGCGCGAACATGTCGCCGCGGAATCCTCGTGCAAGGACGTGGTCTAGAAAACCCGATATCGTCACTAATTGTGGCGCCCCGCGCGCAGGAAGATAGCCCAAGACCAGCAGGCCAGGCAGGGCTGCTACGATGGCCTTCAGCCATCGACCAGGTTCACGGAGAAGCGCGGGATCAATGAGCACCAAGTACAGAGTGAACACGACACCCGGGAATACCAGCGATGGATGATGGGTGAGACCGAGGGAGAGAGCAAGGGAAAACAGCATGAGGTACCGATCATTCGCAGCAGGCTTCTGTCGCTCGTTTCTTGACTGGTGTCTGACCAGAGCGTAGAGGCACAGTGCAGCGAAGAAGACGGTCAACGGGCGAATGCTGGCCTTTGTCGCCGTAGCCCAAAAAGTGGTGGCGGAACCGAGGCTCAGGGCAGCTACCAGTCCCCCCAGAGTTGATTCGGTGATCTCGCTGGCCGTGAGGAATACGATCGACAGGGCAGCTGCGGCAGTCACCGCAGAGAATAGGTTCACTCGCCAAGCCGGCGTCGGCCCGAGCGGCGCGTGCGAGAAGAGCCATCCCAGCATCGTGTAGAGAGGATAGCCAGGCGGATGGGCCACTCCCCCCGTCGCAGCCACGTGCTGGAACTCTCCCGAATCGGCAGGAAGGCCGGTAGGTAGTAGCGTGGTCGCGTAGAGGCCAAGAGAGGCGAGGAAGACGGCATAGCCCAGCCGCCGGGTGATAGCTCCGGAAGCTCCCGGTTGTAGCCAGCGTCGCCATCCATCCTTGCCGGGATCCAGCTCACGACGTCGATATTCCGTCATCGCCAGTGGCACCTCACGGTTGCACCGCTCGGTACGCCGCCAGCGTAGCCTTCGCCGTACGCGCCCACGAAAATGTAGCCGCCCGCTCCACGGCCCGGCGACTCAGCTGCGCGCGGAAGACTACATCATCGATAAGCCGAATCAGGGCGCCCGCCATACCTCTGGCATCACCAGGCGGCAGCAGTATACCCGCGTCGCCGACAATCTCCGGCAGGGATGACGCGTCACTCGCAACTACGGGCGTTCCACAAGCGAGTGCCTCCAGCGGCGGCAACCCGAAGCCCTCATAGCGACTGGGAAAGATGAAAGCAGCCGCACCACGGTAGAGAGCAGGCTTGTCTGCTTCGTCGACGAAGCCAATGAAGTGGACGGACTCCTCCGGCACGTTCTCCTCTCCCATGAGTCGGCGCGGGTCAGGCGTGAAAGTGGTATCTCTCTCGGGCAATCGCCCTGCGATCACGAGCGGATACCTCTGACCGATAGCAGGATCCGCCCAGCGGTATGCGGCGAGCACAGTCGCAAGGTCCTTGCGACGGTCGAACCCGCCGAGGTAGAGAACGTACCGGTCCCTTAGGCCGTAGTCAGCGCGGATCGACTCGTCTTCGGCCGCGGGCTTCGGGCCATACTGATCGTCCACGGCCAGCGGGATCACGCGCACGCGCTGGCGGGGAAGCGCGAGCCGTTCAAGAATGTCCCGACGCGAGGCCTCGGAGTCGGTGAGTGCCAGGTCAGCGCCCCGTGCGGTCGCACTGACCAGAGCTGTATAGAGCCTCTGCAATGGCCCACCGCGATAGTTGCGAAGCAAGAGAGGGATCAAATCATGAATCGTCACCAACAGCGGCACAGGAGACCGAGCTGGCGCCCCCCAGTAAGGCACGTGGGCGACGTCGGCTTCGACGCGGGCGCAGGCTCTGGGAAAGGCTACCTGCTCGAATATGACCTTGGCCAGGTTCGAGCGCGAGAACGGGATGGGATGATAAACGCAGGATCCAGGCGAATCCAAGGGTCGAAGCTCTTCGTCCCCACTCGGCTCAAGTGGAATCACCAGCACGATCTCCAGGTCCGGGCTCAGAGCCGCGAGGGCCTTCACAAGCCGCCGCGCGTACTGCCCACTACCTGTGGCGGGCCTGTCCCAGAACCAGGCGTTGAGAGCTAGGCGCATCAGGCACTCGTAGAAGACACGACTGTTTGGCTAGGCCGCCGTCGTCTGGCAGAGCTCCACATCCTCGGCAAGGGCATCAAGTCTCATATCCTTGTGGATGAGATCGGTGCCACGCCCAGGCGTGACCGACAATGATCTCGAGATCCAGATACTGGGGCTCCCATCCAAGCTCGCGGCGTATCCTCTCGCTGCTGGCGATCAACACGGGGGGATCCCCAGGACGTCGCTCGCCGGCCTCAGCCGGAATCGGATGCCGGGTCACCTTGCGACACGTGTCGATCACCTCCCTCACGGTGAAGCCGCGCCCATTGCCGAGATTGTACGTGCGGCTGCCTTCGTCCAGGGCCTCGAGCGCCAGAATGTGAGCCTGGGCCAGATCGACAACGTGGATGTAGTCGCGCACGCAGGTGCCGTCCCGGGTTGGGTAGTCGTCGCCGAAGATGACGATCTGGTCACGTTGGCCTTGCGCTACCTGCAGGGTGATCGGTATCAGATGGGTCTCTGGATCGTGATCCTCACCACGCTCGCCCGTGGGCGACGCGCCGGCGGCATTGAAGTACCGCAAGGCAGCGTAGCGAAACCCGTAGATGCGGTCGAGCCAGTGAAGCACGCGCTCCAAAACGCGCTTCGACTCCCCATAGGGGCTCCCTGGGACTATCTCTTCCTCTTCGTCGATCGGAATCGTCTCGGGGTCATCAAAAAGGTTGGCCGTAGAGGAGAGAATGAAGCGGCGCACACCGTGCCTCACCGCCTCGCGCAATAGGTTCAAACCGTTGGTCACGTTGTCACCCAGGTACATGAACGGGTGCTCCATGGACTCACCCACGAGCGTATAGGAGGCGAAGTGCATCACCGCGCCAATGTCGTGTGCCTCGAAGACATCTCTTACGTCTTCTACGCGGGCCAGATCCCCCAGCACAAATGCGGCAGCCGGATGAACAGCCTCTCGGTGACCACAGGACAGATTGTCGAGGACGACAACGTCTCGCCCTTGCTTGATTAGCTCTTCAGTGACGATGCTCCCGATGTAGCCTGCGCCACCCGTGACTAAGATGCTCATAGACCTGCCTCCTGCTTGGTCACACCTTCGTTGGGCCAGTCGACCAGTCCACCAGCAAGCGTCAGATCCGACCGCTCACGGTCTGACCCGGTGACATACCAGTCTACCAGGGCAATACTCTGGCGATACCCCTTCTCGCGGAAAGTCCGTAGAGCAGACCGAGGGAAGTGACAGAAAACCCGTCTCTCCATCTCCGCCGGCGAGCGGGCCACGGCCTTGATCTCTGCTGGTGAGATGCCCATGCGGCCTGCCAAGACCTCAGCCGTCTCCATACGTTGGTCAGAGGCAAGCTGCTCGACCAGCCAGTCGCGCCACGCCCGGAGGTGTCCATCGTCCACAAAGGGCAGCCAGTCTTGGGGCTCAACCCGACGCAGGATTCGAGCGAGACCGCCGTCCAGTGTCTCCTGAGCGCGCTGGTCGATCCAGGTACGCAACACATTGTGGAGGAACAGACACTCCGGGAGCGGGGCCCAGCCTTGAGCAGCAAACTCCTGAAAGACGTCGTCAAGCCAGAGCTCGTCCAAGAGGAGATGTGCAATGTAGCCGGCCACGAAAGCGGCTCGTGGTGGCGACAACAAACTCCCCTGGCTCAGGGAGGGATAAGCATCAAACAGGACTCGGAGGGCAGGCCGGTCGCCCGTTCGGGGGACAGTATAGAAGTGACATTCCTCGCGGCTGTGGCCGCTGACGGACCTCACGTCGGGGGCCGTGTGGCCGAGCAGGAACGATCCCCGATGCGCACTCAACAGATGGCGTGTCACTACAGGGAGATCGCGCCGTCGAAGCATCTTTTCGGCCATCGCCAGGTGCACAGCTGGTGTGGGCATTGCGTCAAGGATTGTACATCGGCGGAGGCGAGTTGGCTAGTGCTCCACCCCGGCTTCGGGCGCAGTCTGCGGTGCGTTGTCTTCCACGTACCGCCGGGTATAATCCTTTCGAGGTCGTCGCTCTCGATTGAGATTATTGATTCAAGTAGGCCAAGTAGCGCCAGGAGGAAATGTATGGCATCGACAGCACAAGTCACGTGGGTCGGACCGGGGCTGCGGCTCGTGGGAGAGGCAGATGAGCGTGCCATCGTTCTCGATCACGGCCTGCCAGACGAGGAACGCGAGGAGACCGGACCCCGCCCGGTGCAACTGCTACTGATCGGGCTCTGCGGTTGTACGGGCATGGACGTCATCTCTATCCTGAAGAAGAAGCGCCAGTCGTTCACTGGTCTGAAGGTGCAGGCGACGGCCGATCGGGCGGAGGAACACCCAAAAGTGTACACGGACATCCACCTGGAGTTCGTGGTCACGGGGGAGGACGTAGACCCGGCGGCCGTGGAGCGCTCCATTGAGCTTTCGCAGACCAAGTACTGTCCCGCCTCCGCAATGCTGGGGCAGGTGGCTGATATCACCACTTCTTTCCGAATTGAGGAACCCTAGGATCCGGCCATGGCCAAGCGCGGGAAGACCATCGAAGAACTGGAGCGGCGCATCGCCGACCTAGAGGCTCGGTTGCCAAAGCACTCAATCCCACCGGCCATGCTCGCCGAACTCGAAGACCTGGAGGAAGCACTGAACCAAGCCCGGTCCGACGAGGAGATGGAGGAGCAACGATGAGGGCCCCGCGATTGTCGGCTTGCGGGAGGCGGTTACTCACCGGCCAAGCGTGGAGACGTGAGTATGATGCACAGGGCCACGAACGATAGCAGCAGCGGGCAGCGGGCCCTCAGCGGGAAGGCTTGTGCAGGTCTGGCCCAGCCGTGTCCGCGATCCGGCGACATGGAGAACGGTTCGTGAGGCTCGGAGCGCATGAGTCGATCGCCGGCGGCATCCACAGAGCGTTCGACCGAGCGGCAGCAGTGGGGTGCGATGCCGTCCAGATCTTCGTCAAACCCAACCGGTCTTGGGCGGTGCCGGTGCTGAGGGAAGAGGACGTTGCGCTGTTCCGGGCAAAGGCAGTAGCAACGTCGATCCGTCCAGTCGTGGCCCACACGTCCTACCTCCTCAACTTGGCGTCGCCCGAGCACGATCTGTGGCGAAGGTCCATTGACACACTCATCGCCGAACTGGAAAGGTGCGATCTTCTGGGAGTGCCCTGGCTCGTACTCCACCCAGGGGCGCACGTCGGGACCGGAGAGGAGGCCGGCCTGGCGCGGATGACCAGGGCCCTGGGAAGGGTGCTCCGGGCGACTCGATCGTTGAACACGCAGATCCTGCTTGAGACCACGGCCGGGCAGGGAACCAGACTGGGGTACTGCTTCGAACACTTGCAGTGGCTCCTGGATCAGACTGACCAGGGCGAGCGCCTAGGGATTTGCCTTGACACGTGCCACGTTTTCGCCGCCGGCTACGAGCTACGGACCGCCGACGGATACTCGGAGACCATGGGCACCTTCGACCGCGTGATTGGCTTGGACCGACTAAAGGTGGTTCATTTGAACGACAGCAAGCGAGAACTGGGAACTCGAAAGGATCGCCACGAGCACATCGGGGAAGGATGCATCGGCAGGGCAGGTTTTCGGCACGTGCTGAATGACTCTCGACTGGCCGGTCTGCCTGGTCTCTTGGAGACCCCGAAGAGCGACGACCTGCACGAAGACAGGAAGAACCTGACGGTACTGAGGAGCCTGCTCGAGCCCGCACTTTCGGCCGACCGCCCGTTGTCAGAGACTACAGCGGAACCGCCCGTAGATTGAAGAGGCAGCATGAACCATTTGCTACGCGAAAACTGGATGGTCATCCTGTTCGGTGCACTGATGGTCGGGGGCTACGTCTTTCTCCGCACACCTGGCGACGACCTGGCCTCGACAGCTGAGTTTGACGCGCTAGTCAGCGCTGGAGTGCCCACGGTCGTAGAGTTCTACTCAAACACCTGAAGCGCTTGCCTATTGGCAAAGCCCGTCGTGGACGGGATCGAGCGCAACCTGGAGGATGAGGCTCAGGTGCTGAGGCTAAGTGTTACGGACAGCGTGGGGAGAGTGCTGGCGATACGCTACCGTGTTCGCAGCGTGCCGACTCTGGTCCTGCTGGACGGCGATGGTGAGGTCGTGCTGAGACAGACCGGAACACTGCACCGAGAACCGGTCATGAAAGCCGTACAAGAGCTATTGCACTAGGGGCGCGAGCAGTCGACCTCAAGGCGCGCCCCGCGCCAAAGAACCCGCCTGATCTGGGGCTGCCTGCCCGACGCAGGGACCAGCAGATCGACCATCTCGCTGAACCTTGCTGGGTCGGCGCTGGTAAACAATCGGTGTCGTCCCCTTCGATCTTTGGCGGCCTCCACCCCTCTGCGAGCCAACACTCGACCGGTCTGGCGCGCCACGGCCGGCGCAGGGTCGATGATCGACATCGCTTCGCCCACAATGGCCTCGATGGCGGGCCACGCGAGAGGATAGTGGGTGCAGGCCAGCACGAGTTGATCAGCCCCGGCCGCTAGGAGCGGCTCTAGACAGCGCTCCAGGAGTGCCCTGACCTCAGGGGTATCAAAGGCACCCGCTTCGACCGCGTCGGCCAGCCCTGGACAGACTTGGGTGATCACG
>JASFVD010000039.1:0-11088 GCA_050050015.1 Anaerolineae bacterium
ACCGCTGCGGGTTCTCATACTCCAGGACCGGCGAGCCGACGCCGAGCTGATGCTCAGCGAACTGCGTCAGGCCGGCTACAAGCCTGACTGGGACGTGGTGGAGACGAGGGATGACTACGCCGCCGCGGTGCATCGGAACCTCGACGTCATCCTGGCGGACTACGCGCTGCCGGAGCTCGACGCCATCGAGGCGCTGGAGATCCTGAAGCAGCGCGCCCTCGACGTTCCGTTGATCGTCGTCACCAACACCGCCGGCGAGGACGCCGCGGTCGAATGCATGAAGCACGGGGCGGCTGACTACCTGCTCAAGGATCGGCTGGGACGGCTGGGACCCGCCGTCGAGCAGGCACGGGAAACCCAGCGCCTGCGAGAGCAGCGCAGGCGGGCTCAGGAGGCGCTGCAGCAAAGCCAGGAGCGCTATCGCACTCTGGTCGAGGGCATTCCCATCGGGCTCTATCGGACGACCCCCAGCGGGCGCATCCTTCACGCCAACCAGGCTCTGATCGAGATGTTGGGCTACCCAGATCGGCGGACGCTGATGGAGGTCGACGTGCGAGATCTCTACGTGGACGCCGAGGCACGCAGCAGGCAGCAGGTGCTGCTGGAGCGATCGCAGGTGGTGCGTGGCTTCGAGGCGCAGCTCCGCCGACAGGACGGCAGCATCATCTGGATGCGGGACACGGTACGCGCTCGTCGCGATGACAGAGGGAACATCACAGCCTACGAGGGGAGCCTGGAGGACATCACCGAGCGGAAGGAGGCGGAGGAGGCGCTGCGCGAGAGCGAGGAGAGGTACCGTAGGTTCTTTCGGACCACAAGAGACTGTGCCTTCATCACGTCAAGACGCGGGACGTGGATAGACATGAGCGACAGCGCTCCCCAGTTCTTCGGGTACGAAAGCAGGGAGGCATTGGAGGAGGTCAGCATCCCCGATCTCTACGAGAATCCGGCGGAAAGAGAAGCACACATTCGGGCGATTGAACGAGAAGGGTTCACGAAGGATTACGCCGTCGATCTCCGCAGAAAGGATGGCAGCGTTATCAGCACGCTCATCACATCGGTACCGGTGGAGGACGAGGCCGGGGACGTGATCGCTTTCCAGGGGACCATACGCGACGTCACCGGGAGGAAGCGCATGGAGGAGGCGCTGCTGGAGAGCCAGGAGCGGTTCGAGACGTTGTTCGAATTCGCGCCGGATGGCTACTACGTGAGCGACCTGGAGGGCATCTTTCTCGATGGCAACAGGGCGACGGAGGAGTTGACGGGCTATGATAGGGATGAGTTGGTCGGGAAGAACTTCGCCCAGGCAGGCCTCCTGCCAGCGGACCAGATCCCCATGGCGGTCCGGCTGCTGGCCGAGAATGCCCTCGGCAAGCCAACCGGTCCGGACGAGTTCACGCTGATTCGGAAAGATGGCAGCGTCGTCCCCGTCGAAATTCGCACGTATCCGACGAGCATTGGGGGAGACCGGGTGGTGCTGGGGATTGCGCGCGACGTCACCGGGCGTAAGCGTGCTGAGGAGGCGCTGGAGCAGCAGCTGGCCCGCGTCAGTCTGCTGAACTCGATTGCCGGCGCGATCGCCGCGCGGCACGATCTGGGGAGCATCCTCCGGGTCGTAGCGCAGCAGTTGGAGGACCACTTCGCAGATCTGGCCTCCATCTGGCTCCGCGACGGCGAGAGCGACGCGTTCACCGTGTCGGCGCGCGGGGCAAGGTCCGAGGAGACAGCTGCACAGCTGAAGCTGCCTGAACGGATAGCCATACCCGCTGAGCAGCCGGGGCTGGAGGCGCTGCTGGAGGGGAAGCTCGTCTGCCTGGCCCACCTGGAGGAGGTGGACGTACCCGCTCTCGAGCCCTGGTTGGCATTGAGCATGCGCTCAGCGGTGATGGCTCCGCTGACGGATGAGGAGAAGACGTTCGGCGTGCTCGTTGGCAGCCGGCGCGAGTCGGACGCTTTCAGCAGCGCGGAGTGTGAGTTCCTGCTTGGACTGAGCAATCACGTGTCTCTGGCCGTCCGCCAGGCGCAGCTCTATCAGGACCTGCAGGCCGCGTACGATGATCTGCGTCGGACCCAGCGGGCCATGATGCAGCACGAGCGTCTTCGCGCGCTTGGGGAGATGGCCTCGGGGATCGCGCACGACGTCAAGAACGCTATCTCGCCCATCCCTCTCTACACCGGACTCATAAGGACCGAGACGGACCTAGGCGAGCGAGCGAGGACCCATCTGCAGATCATTGAAAGGGCGGTCAGTGACGTGGAGGAGACCGTGGGACGCATGCGGCAGTTCTACCGCCGGGGGGAGGACAGGGAACTGCAGCCGGTGGACGTGAACGAGGCGACTCAGCAGGCGATCGAGCTGACCAGCCCACGCTGGCGCGACGTGCCGCAGGAGCACGGGATCACCGTCGACCTGCAGACTGACCTTCAACAAGACCTGCCGCCGTTGCTGGGGAACGAGGGGGAGATTCGGCAGGCGGTGACCAACCTTATCCTCAACGCGGTGGATGCAATGCCCGACGGGGGGAGCCTATCCTTACGCACTTGGGAGACGGCGGGAGCTCCAACTCACGTCATCCTGGAGGTGAGCGACACAGGAATCGGTATGGACGAGGAGACGCAGGAGCGCTGCTTCGAGCCGTTCTTCTCCACGAAGGACGAACACGGGACAGGGATGGGACTGGCGACGGTCTACGGGACGATGCAGCGGCATGGTGGGGACGTGCAGGCGGAGAGCGCTCTCGGGGAGGGGACGACGATGCGACTCATCTTCCCGGTGCGCGAGGTGGTCGACGAAGGTCCTGTGGAAGAAGTAGCCACGCCACGGGCCCCTTTGCGCATCTTATCTATCGATGACGAGCCGCTGCTTCGCGACGCGCTGAAGGAGGCACTGGAAACCCAAGGACACGAGGTGGAGCTGGCCGACGGCGGGGAGTCAGGCCTCGAGGCATTCCGTGCCGCAAGAGAGCGTGGCGAGCCGTTCGACGCGGTCATCACCGATCTGGGCATGCCCCACGTGGATGGGCGTGAGGTGGCGCGGACGGTGAAGGAGGAATCACCAGAGACCGCCGTGATCCTGCTGACGGGGTGGGGAACGCGCCTGAACGCGGAGAACGACATACCCGAAGCGGTGGACTTGATGCTGAGCAAGCCGCCAACCGTCGAAGCGCTGAACCATGCGCTGGCGCGGGCGACGTCGGCAGAGTGAAGAAGCCTGGTGTCGAATCATGGACTGTGCACATCTGCCGGCCATTCATCCTCCAGCAACTGGCAACGCTCCGCTTATGCTACGGGGCATCCTGGCTTTTTCCCGTGACTCGGAATGAAGGTTGAGGGCTCCGTGCGCCTGGGAGCGTGGTGCAGCTGCGGGCCCGCGACGCCGATGGGAAGGAGGACGGAGCGAAGGGATTGACGTAACACTGCTCGCGAACCCGAACGAGCGCATCCTTGAGCAGGGATAAGTCCTGGTCGAGGCACGGGACACGGCACATCACAACGTCGCAGAGCTGCGGGAGCTCGCGTGCCGAGCACAACGGGACGCGGACACTGAGGCTGGCGAAGGAGGTCACGCGGCGGATGCGGGCTGGTAACCGGCGTCCGCTCGAGCATCACGGAGACGAAGCAATGGCAAGCTACACTGCTGTAACACGCGCGTTTGGCGCGTGGGCTGAAGAGGGCGCGAGCCTGGAGGCGATTGGGCTGGACGTCAATGGGGAAGAGATCACGTTGTACCAGGTACTGGATATGCTAAAGGCCAGCGAAGATGTCATGCCCAGCGGCGTGTGCGATGCCCTGGGCTTGGTTCCAGGATCGACATACGCCGACGGCGTTCTGGCGGTCGCGCAGAGGGCGCGGGAGCAGGCGGAACGATAGAACAACCAGCGAGCGACGCCGTCTGAGTCGACACAGTCGACTCGGGTTGGCAGAAGGGCAACGCTGCACTCACGCTTGGCGGGTTTCTGCGTAGGGCGGCAAACCTGAGGCGGCAAGGCCGGCGGCAACCCGCTGAGGTCACGGGAAAAAGCCAGGATGCCCCACAGCTTGCTGCGGGGTTCTTCACGAAGCTCGACGGTGTGCCCGGGAGGCGACGTGGCCCGTCGAGAAGAGCGCATCTGTAGGTGCGAGAGGAGCCCCTGAAACCAGGGGCTCCTTCTTTTCTGCTGTTGGCCAAGGTATGGGACCGGAAGGAGATGAGGTCTTAGCGAAGAGACATGCGCGAGTACACGCGGGAGTGCGTGAGAGCTAATGAGCGAGATGCCTCAGCGCATCATGGAGCAAGGCGCTGAGGCTGGGCCAAAGCCATCTTGGAGTGCGACGAACGACAAGGAGGAAACAGCATGAACTGGCTTTGTGGCACAGGGTTACGGGCGGATTCTTACGGAGCACAACAAGGTCATCTGCATCGTCCAGACTATAGACCCGGATGGTTTACCTCAGACCTGGGGCTTCGATATACCTGTGTACATTGGCCCGTTCCACAGCAACTTCCTGCCGGGTATACTAAGAAGCGGGGGAGGCTAGTCGGGTATCGCGGCGCCCCCGAGATCCCATGACTGCGCTCGGGACAGGCTTGGGCTCGCCACCTGTTTGTCGCGTCAGCACCGCCTGCCCGTGGTGAGCGTGTTCCGAGCGGCGCTCGGGACCCAGTCGAACCATCTGCGGCCGTGCGCGGTGCATGGCACCGTGGGTCTTGCGCCGTTTCGCGCGGAATCAAGGGTTTGTGGGTGCGCTTGCCGACGCACACCCGCGCTGCTATACTGGACGTTGGCCCTGGCGCATACCTTCCCTTTTCGCGCGACGCGCTCTGCTATTCATGCGTCGTGGGGACCGGATCGACTATCTTGGTAGGCGAGGTGAGCTGATGGACTGGAATCTGAGGCGTCGTGACCTGTGGTTCATGGTGGATACGCTGATGCCGCAGACGAGGGACAAAGAGCACGCTGTCGACGCAATCCAGGACGATCAGCGCTTCGTGGAGGCCATGCTCGAGGATGACCGGATCTTCGAGAGGCTGATGAGCGGTGAGGAGGTCCTGACCCAGGTCTCGCCCTGGCTGCTGTTTGCCGTGCTGCTGCGGCGGGCGCGGCGGGACCTGAGGGCGGAGTCCTTCACCACGGAGCGGCGCAGGCTGCAGAAGGTGGTCATCTTCGACACCGCGGATGTGATCGACCTACTCGAGGAGGACCGGCTGCGGGCCTACCTGGTGGCGACGCTGGTCTCGTTCACGCGCGTCGAAAGTGTGACGGTGGCCGTGCGGGTGGGGAAGAACGTCTGGCGCCGGTACCGCACCAACGAGCTGGACGTCGACGGCCTGATGCGCTACTCCCAGGCCCTGGAGGAGGAGCTCCGCTTCGAGCCCTACCGGCGCATCGGCGACGTGTGCCTTTTCCTGGCCGGGTTGTTCCCCAACGCGATCGAGAGCGAGTACCGGTACCCGCTGAGCGGTCAGGTCCGCCCCCGGGCGCAGGCCCGCGCCTGCGCGAGCCTCGAGGACTACGAGGCGCACGGGCAGGCCTTCTACCGGCTGGCGTCCCAGCACGAGATGGCGGGCGTGCAGGGTCTGGAGGACGTGCTGGAGACGCTGTCCGAGCGCTTCATCCTGGCCGAGAAGGCGCTGCGCTTCGTCTCGGACCGGTACCTGGGGCTGCTCAGGGATCAGCTGTTCGTGGCGTGAAGCGGGGGGCCTAGACTGGCCTGCGGGCCCTGCTGGGCTGGACCGTACTGGTTGGCGATGGCGCGCGCCACGTCCCTCACGCGCTGACGGAGCTCCGCGGGCTCCAGGACCTCCACCTCAGCGCCGTACCACAGGGCGATGCGCGTGGCCCACGCCAGACCGGTGGCGCCGAAGGTGACGACGAGCGAGCCGTCGGGCTCCTCCTCCACCGTCTCCCAGGAGCCGCGCTCGTCCAGCACGTCCCGGGCCACTGAGGGCGCGAATCGGAGGCGCACCTGGACCTCGGCGGGGAACCAGTCCTCCTCCTCAAGGTAGCGGCGGACGTCGAAGTCGTCGGGCACGTCGTACGTGGTCCGGCGCACGGTCAGGTCCTGGATGCGATCCACTCGAAACACCCGCACGGCGTCGCGAAGACAGCAGTGGCCGATGACGTACCACCAGCCCCAGCGGAGGACGAGGGCGTAGGGGTCGACGTCGCGCTCGAGCGGCTCGGGCCGGCTGCGGCTCTGGTAGACCATCCTCACCCGCTGGCGGCGACGCGCGGCCCGGCGGAGCGTCTTCAGCAGCGGGCGCAGGGGGGTGTCGTCGGCGCGGTGCAGGCCGGTGGCGACGAGGGTGCGGCGGGCCCAGGCCACCTCGCGGCGCTGCTCCTCAGGCAGGAGGTTGTCCAGCTTGGCCGTCACGCCCCGAGCGGCGCCAGCGTACAGCGGACCCCAGATCTCCTCGACGAGGCTGGTGCCGAGGTAAACGGCGACGGCCTCCTGGGGCGTGAAGACGAGGGGCGGCATCTTGTAGCCGCGCACCAGGGAGAATCCGCCGTAGGGGCCCCGCTCAGAGTAGACGGGGATGCCCATCTCGTTGAGCTGGTTGATGTAGCGGTGGACGGTGCGCGGGGAGACACCCAGCTCCTCGGCCAAGTCGGCCGCTTTCTGGTTCGGCTTCCGCTGTAGAAGCAGGATCAGCGTGATGAGTCGGCTGGCTGTGGTCGACATGGGTCCCCCAGGCGCTCGGCGCTTCCGGTCGAGGAGGATTCTACATCACCGCGTATGGCTTGTCCATGTGGTTGGCCGATCGTTGACTTCTGGGTGGGGGTCCCGTATACTGCGGCCAGATCGGGATATCGACGTTGACCCAGGGAAGCTGAAAGCTATGGGGAAGGGACAGGGGATGAGGGGAGGTTCTGCCGCCGGCAGGGGTGATTCACCCCGGAGGACTGTCGTGTATCTGCACGGCTTTCTCTCCTCGCGGGCTTCGACTAAAGCCCAGTTCTTGCGGAGGCGCTTGAAGGGCGGCGGCGACGCCAAGTTCCAGGCCATCGAGTTCAATCCCACCCCGCGCGACTTCGAGACGATGACGGTGACGGGGCATATCAACCGGCTGCGGCAGTATCTGCTCGACCATGACCTCGGCAAGGTCAGCCTCATAGGAAGCTCGTTCGGCGGGCTGATCGCGCTCCGCTACGCCCACCGCTTTGGCGGGGTGGAGCGCATGCTTCTCCTGGCGCCGCTCCTGGCCTGGCGTCCTCCGGGAGTCTCGGCGCAGGAGCTCGAGCACTGGGAGAGGGAGGGGGCCGTGCCGGTCGACCATCCTGCCTTCGGCCGCGAGGTACGGCTCCGCTACGAGCTGCACGAGGACGGGTTGCGCTACAGAGAGCTCGTGCCGCCGGCGGCGCCGACCGTGATCGTCCACGGGCAGAGGGACGAGACGGTACCGACGGCGGCGAGCAGGGCCTACGCGTCCGAGTATCCCGATGTCGTGCGTCTTATCGAGGTGGATGCGGATCACGACCTGAACGGCCACCTGGATCTGATCTGGGAGGTGGTGAAGTCGTTTCTGCTGCAGGGTGAGGGACAGTTGTGAGGGAGGGATCGTCAGATCCTCCTCCGACAGCGTCGGGATACGCGGACCCTTAGCTGGGCTTGGCGGCGACACCCCCGAGACGGGGCCCGGAGCACGTGGGGAACGAAGGGAGTCTCTGCTGCCGCTCTCTGCAATGTGGCGATCTTCTGGGCGATGCCCGAGGCGCCTCGAGATGACGCTCGGTTGCGCTCGCGGCGTTGGTAGAGCGGGCTGGGAACGGACAGCGTTGTTGCGACGTTGAGGAGGGGCAAGGATCATGGAGAGAAGCAGTCAGGCGAAGGGGGCCGGTATGGCGTCGATGCTGGAGGGGCTTCTGCAGCCCTGGCAGGAGGCCCTGAAGAACCCGGGTAGGGCTCAGGAGGCGGTGCTCGCCCGGCTGCTTCAGGGCTACGCGCAGACGACGTACGGGGAGCAGCACGGGGCCGCTGAGGTCGAGACGATGGAGGACTACCGGCGGGCCTTCCCCGTCTCGACGTACGAAGATTACGAGCCGCTCCTGAAGACGGTCATGGCCGGGGAGACCCGCCTGCTGCTGAACGAGGACCCGGTGGGGTGGGCGATCACCCGCGGCACGACGGGCGAGCAGAAGTTCATCCCCATGACGCCGACGGATCTGATGATGCGGGCGAGCGCGGGTCGCGCGATGATGACCTTCGTGGCGGACAGCGGGCGGTACGACCTCTTCGAGGGCGTCAACCTCAATCTCAACTTCCCGTCGGTGGTAGGGACGGTCCAGATGGGTGAGCGGGAGGTCGAGTACGGCTACAGCTCCGGGATCTACGTCAAGCACGTCTCTGCCCAAACGCCGATCACGTCGGTGCCGACGCAGGAGGAGATCGACGCACTGGGGGGAGGGAAGACGATCCGCGATTGGGAGGCGCGCTTCGAGCTGGCCTATCAATCCGCAAAGGACCGGAACGTGACGCTGGTGGGCGGCGTGGCGCCGACGGCGATTCGCTTCGCGCGCTACCTCCACCGCGAGCACGGCGTCTATCCCAAGGACCTGTGGGAGACGCAGGTGGTGACCCTGGGAAGCGTGCCCGGCATCAACACGCGCCACCGTCCGGCCCTCCGCGCGCTCTACGGCCCGGTCGCCATCCGCGAGATCTACGGCACCACGGAGGGGATCTTCGGGCAGCAGGGAGACGAGCGCCGGGCCTGGCTGCCGAACTACGACCTGTTCCTCTTCGAGGTCGAGGTAGGGCCGCCGTCAGAGGTCAGGACGGCCCTGGGAACCGGCGCCAGGATCAAGATGCTCCACGAGATGAAGCCGGGGGAGATGGGCAGCCTGGTCGTCTCGACGCCCGTGCTGCCGCGCTACAAGATTGGCGATCTGATCGTGGCCTTGTGCCCCCCCGCCTTCCGCTGCATCGGCCGCGACCGCTGGTGGACGCCGCTGCGGTACGCGTGGCACGAGTTTATGACGCTCAACCTGGGAAGGCTGTGAGCGCGCCGGGCGCGGCGGGCCCCTAACGGGGCGGGCTCGTCTCAGGTTCGGAGCAGACCCCGCAGGAGCAGGCCCACGCCAATGGCGATCAGGATCAGCGGCCAGGCGATGGAGGCGCCGACGAGGTTCCCCAGGCCCAGCCCGAGCAGGATCGCGCCCCAGATGAGGGTGCCGCCGATGGGGCGCCGGTAGGCCGGCACGATCAGCCGCAGGGCCGCCTCCAGCAGCACGATCAGCCCCGCGCCGGTGAGGATCAGGCCCCAGGCCTCGACCCACTCCCAGGCCCCGAAGAAGCCGAGGTTGTCGGCCAGGAGCACGAGCCCGGCCCAGATCAGGATCACGGCCCAGACAGCGGCGCTCAGGGGATCCCGGCGCCACTTCTCGTCTAGGGTCATGTTCTCTTTCTCGTGCTTCTCCCGCTCCTTCTCAGCCTTCTCTTCCTCTTTTCCGTAGTACTGACGTTCGTCCATGGTTGCCTCCTGTGACGTTGGGTGACGCGGGTCGGCGCCCCGTGCCTGGAGCGTTCCGGTGCTCGATGGTATCCCCTACTGTCGGGCGTACTCCCCTGTTAGCTGCGTCTCGGCCAGGACGTGTCCTTCCAGAGCCTTCAGAACGGCCCGTTTGTCCGCGCCCGCCGGGACGTCGAGGGATGTGTCGAGCGCGTAGAGGGTGAACACGTAGCGGTGCGCGCCCCCGGATGGCGGACAGGGGCCCCCGTACTCCAACCGGCGCCAGCTGTTCTTGCCGTGCAGGCTGCCGTCGGGGAGCTGATCCTTAGCCGGGACGGCCTCGGACAACGATCTCTTGTCCACTGGGACGTTGAAGAGCACCCAGTGGACCCAGGTGCCGACCGGTGCATCCGGATCGTCCATGATGAGGGCGAGGCTCTGCGTGCCCTCCGGCGGCGCGGTCCACGACAGCGGTGGCGAGATGTCCTGCCCGTCGCAGGTGTACCGCTGCGGGATGGTCTCCCCCTGGGCGAAGGCGGGGCTGGTCAGCTGGAAGGATTCGGGAGAGGTCTCCGCGGCGGAAGGGGGTGCGGGTGACGCTGCTGGGGCACAGGCGCAGGTCGCAGCCAGAACAATCAGCAGGGCAGCGGCCAGGTGCAGCCGACTCTCTTGCATGAGAGTCCCTCCTCCGATCAACATGGATTCTGCGCTCTGGATGTGCTTGGCGCGCTGGGAGTGCGTGACGGTTAGCCAATCGAATTCTACACCAGGATCCCGTCTGCGACAAATGGGGCAGGTGGTGCATGGGTCGTTGTGATGAGAATCGACGTGACGCACGCAGGTCCACCAGGCGCGGACTGTGAGCTCTCGCCCGTCATTCCTTCCTTGGTAAGGGAGTAGCCGCAGCGGTCACGCGTTTGCACGCTGAAACGCGGGACAGTTGACGCGCCCGGCACTGCGTCCTAGCATGTGGGTAGCTCTCGCTGTGTCCCGTGGATGACTCGAGGAGGAGGATGTGACAAACACTCGCTGCTGCGTGCTCGGCGCCACCGGTTTCATCGGTGGGCGGATCGCCCGCGCCGCCGTTATGCAAGGCTGGGAGGTGCGGGGTCTCCGTCGTCGACACGGCGCCACAGGCGCTATCGGCGATCTGCGGATCGACTGGGCCGATGGGGATCTGAACGACGAGGCGTCGCTGGTGGACGCCATGGACGGTTGCGACGTGGTTTTCCACGCGGCGGCCTACTACCCCCACGGCACGAGCAACACGTGGGAGGCCGTGCAGCGCGGCGTCGGCGGCATGCGGAACGCGCTGGCAGCGGCCGAGGCGGCTGGCGTCGAGCGATTGGTCTACACGAGCTCGCTGACGACGGTGGGCCCTCCGGAGGATGGTGCGCGACTGGCGAACGAGGAGGATCTCTACACCCCTGGTTCGGTTCCGCTGCCGTACTTCGAGGTCAAGTGGGCCATGGAGATGGAGGCGATGCGTGCTGCCGCGAGGGGGCTGCCCGTGGTGGTGGTGATGCCCGCCGCCGTGCTGGGTCCGGGCGACGTGAAGCCGACGACGGGAGAGCTGCTGCTCTGGGTGGCCAAAGGTGGCCTGCCAGGCTACGTGGAGGGCCACATCAACGTGGTCGACGGGCGCGACGTGGCGGCCGGAG
>JASFVD010000040.1:0-11055 GCA_050050015.1 Anaerolineae bacterium
CCACGAAAGGCACATCCGGCGCGTGACCCGTTGTGCGGCCCGTCCTTCGCCGGCGCCATGATCGGTCACCAGATCGGTTGCTCACTCGATCGTAGCCAGGAACTCCTGCGCCATACGTCCCACGTCGGCATCTGTCGATATCCCAGTCCACGGATCGCTGGGCCGAACTAGGTTGACGACGACGATGTTAGCCCCGTTGAAGATGGCGCTCCGAGCCTCGTTCACGTCCACGCCCCCGGCAGCGGATATCAGGACGTTGAACTTGCTGCGCACACGGTTCACGTGCCGGTATTGAATCAGTTTGCCGCGCGTGCCTTCCTCATCGCGGCCTCGATGGAGTACCACGACATCGGGGGGCGTCTTCAGTCGCATCAATACCCGCAGCGGATCCCGCACCCCAAGCATGTCAATCATGGAGACCATGCTTAGCCTGGCGCAGTGCCCGATGAACAGGTCCAGGGCCTCAGAGGGCGAGCTTCCCAGAACGGTCGCCGCGGTCGCCCCACCCTGGCGAGCCATGTTCACCTCGTCCAGCGCCCCGTCCGCCGTCTTGAGATCCGCGACCACGTGGCCGGGCCATCGGCGTCGGATTGCCCGGATGCCGTCGACGCCCTCGCGCTTGATGTACGGGGTTCCGGCCTCAATCAGAATGCGCTCCCGCCCTTTGGGTAGGCACAGCACGTCCTTCACCACGCCTGGCAGAAGGTTCCTCACGAGCTCCACGTCGTAGTTGAACGCGATCTGCAGGTATCGAATCTTGTCATCGAGCATGGCCGCTGCTCATTTGCTCTTCCCCTCGCCGAGCGCTTCGAGGGCCTGACCAAGGTCGGAGGGAACGAAGAGCACAATCTTCTCCGATGGGTCAGCAGCGATGGCCCGGATCGTCTGGAGAGTGCGTAGATGCATCGCGCCCGGGCTCCGAGCCATCGTTTCGGCGGCCTCCTGCAGCCTCTTCGAAGCCTCGAGCTCACCCTGGGAAGCGATGATCACTGCTCGGCGTTCGCGCTCAGCCTCAGCCTGCTGCGCCATAGCCCGCTTCATCTCTGCAGGGAGCTCCAGCTCCTGAATCTTGATCGATTCGACGTCGATCCCCCAGCCGTCAGTCTCTGAGTCGACGATTTCTTTGATGCTCTCGGCGATCTGCTCGCGTTCGGTCAGGACGAAGTCCATCTCACTGTTGCCAATCACGTCGCGCAGGGCAGCCTGCGTGTACTGGCGGATGGCGAAGGCGTAGTCCTCGATCTTGATGATGGCATCCTCCGGCTGGATCACCTTGAAGTACACGACAGCGTTCACCAGCATAGGGATGTTGTCCTTCGTCATCACCTCCTGCCGCGGGATCTCTGCCGTCTTGATTCGCATGTCGACTTTCTCCATGGTCTGGAGAATGGGCACGATCAGGGTCAGTCCCGGATTTCGCATTCCGGTGTACTTGCCCAGCGTGAAGACGACTCCTCGCTCATACTCGTAGAGCAACCTGATGGACCGAAGCACGACGAGTACAACGACGAGGAGACCACCACCGACGAAACAGCCACCGATCGGAAGCCAGTTGTCCACAGTTTCCTCCTTCCGACATCTGAGGGGGCTCCCACGAGCCCCAGGGCGAAAGCCTGGTGGGTCTGAGGGCCATTATAATCTCGGGACGTCTCAGGGCAAACACAGGGGGCTGGTTTGAGGTAGTCCAAGCTGGACGCCCTTAGCACCGTCTCCCACCCCCACGATGGACCTGAGCCCCGAATCGCATATCTAGGATAGCACCACGAAAGTCGGAAAAAGACTCTGAGAGCGCAGCTGGGCCGGCCACCAGGCGAAGCGAATTTCTAGTCAAGCAGGAGCGCGCAGCCGGTCCAAGGAGGAGCTTGAAGTGAAGAAGCCTGGTGTCACATCATGGACTGTGCAAATCTGCCGGCCATTCATCCCCACAGCAAGCTGTGGGGCATCCTGGCTTTTTCCCGTGAGCCGTTGCCCCGATCTCAGGAAGGCACCGCCCACGAGTCCCGTTCGTCGCGTCGCGACTTGTCCCGCTGAGCGCCTGCTACGTCTTGGCACGCGCGGCCAGCGCCATCGCTCCCAGTACCCCGGCATGGTCGCCGAGCGCGGGAGGAACAACAGTAGCGTCCATTGACTCCGTGATGGCCTCGGCCTGGATGTATCCATTGAGAAGGTCCTGCAACTCCGAGCGTATCATAGGAAACAGAAACGACCGCTGCATGACGCCGCCGCCGAGGATGATGCGTCGAGGCGAGATAACGCATACAATAGCCATCAATCCCAGCGCCAGATAGTGGGCCTCCAGCGACCATGCGGGATGATCCTCGGGTAGATCCTCTCCGCGTGCATCCCAACGGGCCTCGATGGCCGGCCCGGACGCGAGGCCCTCCAGACAGTCTCCATGAAAAGGACAGATCCCTTCGAACGGGTCGCGGTCGCGGTCGTGCGGAATCCTCATGTGGCCCATCTCGGGGTGCACCAGCCCGTGGAGCAGATTGCCCTCCACCATGGCTCCGCCGCCGATGCCGGTTCCGACCGTCAAGTAGACAAATGTGTCGATGCCCTGGGCAGCCCCCCACTGGTATTCGCCCAGCGCAGCCGCGTTGACGTCGGTGTCGAAAGCCACGGGGACCTCGAGTGCCGATGCGATCCTGCCCCGGATGTCCACGTCCTGCCATCCCGGCTTCGGCGTCGTTGTGATTGTCCCGTAAGTAACCGACGCCGGATCAACAATTGCTGGCCCGAAAGAACCGATGCCTAACGCGGTGATCGGCTCGGGACTGCGCTCGAAGAAACGGATCGCGCGGTCGATGGTCTCCTCGGGCGTCGTCGTGGGGAACTCAGTCTCGGCATCAATGGCCTCGGGACCTTCACCAGCCGCACAGACGAAGTGGGTCCCACCTGCTTCGATGCCTCCGTAGACGGTCATATCCCGTTCCTCCCATCCTCAACGACGCCGATCGTTGGTTCGACTTGCCCTTCGACTGACCAGCTAGCTCTACCGGCTCCACTTCGCCGACCTAGCCGCCGTAGGTCTCCTCGTAGTCCTCGATGGCCGCCTGCACCACGCGCAGGGCGTACTCGCGGTCGCAGATCTGCTCGATCGACATCTGCGATTCGCCGCCGGGGATCATCTTGTACGTGCTGAAGTAGTGTTCGAGCCGGTTGACCAGGACCCTCGGCAGTTCGGTAACGTCCTGGGTGCTCTTCCAGAACGGGTCGTTCTCCAGAATGGCGATGACCTTGTCGTCTGCCTCCCCACCGTCAATCGCCTGCAGGACCCCAACCACTCGGGCACTCAGAATGACCTCCGAGCGATTCATTGGCCGCTCACTGATCACGCAAATGTCCAGCGGATCCCCGTCTCCCGTCTCGGCCTTCGGCGACAACTCGTTCACCCGGCGACCACAGTACGTGCGAGGGATGAAACCATACAGCGTCGGTGGTTGTGAGGATGTCCTCTGCGGCCGATCGACCCACATGTAGCCTGTGGTCTTGTCGATCTCGTACTTAATCAGGTCGAACGGGGTAATCTCAATGTAGGCGTGCACAATGTGCGGCGGGTCTGGCCCCACGTCGAGTCCGTGCCACGGATGGGGCCTCCAACGATAGAATGGTTTGGGAAAGGGCATTCTGCACCTCCAGACTTAGCAAACTGTAGACTGCCGACAGGTCAACAACCTCTTGTCCTCAGGAGTCCTGCCTACCGGCAGCCTCGAAAGCCATAGAAACGATCTCTCGAGCATCCTCCTGGATTCTCTTCAGATGTTCAGGCCCCTTGAAGCTCTCCGTATAGATCTTGTAGATATCTTCGGTGCCCGACGGTCGGGCCGCGAACCAACCGTTCTCAGCTACAATCTTCAGGCCACCAATAGGCGCATCGTTGCAGGGTGCCCGTGTCAGCTTGGCCACGATTGCCTCGCCGGCGAGCTCCTTTCTCTCCACCATCTGCGGAGAGAGTCTTTTCAGTGCCTTCTTCTGAGCCTTGGTCGCGGGGGTGTCAGTCCGCTCGTACACGGGGCTCCCGAACTGATCCTCCAGATCCCGATAATGTTCGCTCGGGTCGCGCCTGGTCACAGCTGTGATCTCCGCGGCTAACAGGTCCAGCAACAGCCCGTCCTTGTCCGTGGTCCAGACCGAGCCGTCCCTACGCAAGAAGGACGCTCCAGCGCTCTCCTCCCCACCGAAGCCCAGCCATCCTTGGAGCAGCCCATCGACGAACCACTTGAAGCCCACGGGGACCTCACACAGATTGCGCCGCAGTTGCGCCGTCACCCGATCGATCATCGAACTCGAGACCAGGGTCTTTCCAACGGCAACGTTTTCACCCCATTGAGGGCGGTGCTGAAAGAGATACTGGACCGCTACCGCCAGGTAGTGGTTGGGATTCATCAATCCACCTGTGCGGGTGACGATCCCATGGCGGTCATAGTCGGTGTCGTTCCCAAAGGCCACGTCGAAATCATCCGCGAGCTCAACCAGGCTCGCCATCGCATATCGCGACGACGGATCCATACGGATCTGACCATCGTGATCGACGGTCATGAATGAGAAAGTGGGATCGACCGATTTGTTCACAACCTCCAAGTCCAACCCGTACGTCTCGGCGATGGGCCCCCAGTAGGCCACGCCAGACCCGCCCATCGGATCCACGCCGATCGTCAGGTCGGACTCCGCGATGGCCTCCATGTCCACTGCCTGGTTCAGGTCCTCCACGTAGGGCGTGACGTAGTCGTACCGATGGACGCAGGCTGCTCTGAGGGCCCGGTTCAAGGGCATACGCTGGACCGGACGCAATCCATTCTCAAGAATCTCGTTGGCACGTCGCTCGATCTCTCTCGTCGTCTCAGGAGCAGCAGGGCCTCCCTCCGGTGGATTATACTTAAACCCTCCGTCGCTTGGCGGATTGTGCGAGGGAGTGATCACAACACCGTCGGCGACGCCAGTCGATCGGCCTCGGTTGTAGGTCAGTATCGCGTGGGAGATCACAGGCGTTGGCGTGTAACCAAAACCATCCTGAATGAAGATGTTCACGTCGTTGGCGGCAAATACCTCGATCGCCGTGCGCAGCGCTGGTTCCGAAAGCGCGTGCGTGTCCATGCCGGAGTACAGTGGGCCCGTCACATCCTTAGCGGCCCGGATCTCGCAGACGGCCTGGCACATCGCCAGCACGTGATCCTCGTTGAAACTGCACTCAAGCGACGATCCCCGGTGTCCCGAGGTTCCGAAAGACACCCGCTGGGCGGGATCTCCTGGGTCTGGGCTCTCGGTGTAGTAGGCGGAGACCAGCCGAGGGACGTTGACCAGAAGCTCGACCGGTGCCGGTCTACCTGCTAGCTCGTGTACACCCATGGTTCCCTCTCCTGGTTGGATGGACGACTCTGCCCATTCGCAGCCATCAAGTGGCGGGCAGCGCCGCGACCTGGCTCGACTT
Organism: Anaerolineae bacterium; assembly: GCA_050050015.1. GTDB lineage: Bacteria > Chloroflexota > Anaerolineae > B4-G1 > B4-G1 > SKLM01. Next base: position 5,429 of record JASFVD010000040.1, read on the forward strand.
TTTCGATCGTGGGTCTCGCTCGGTCTTGGCGTTCCGAATGGTCAGGTAGTATACGCTCATACGCCCCATTCATCAAGCGTGGCGGCACCGTGAACGTATCCAGCGCTTGACTTCACGCGTGTGTGACGTCTTGGACGAAGACCATCGGTCGAATCGCAGTGCCCTGGGAGCCTCAGATCACGGTCCCGTCGGGAATGACGGCGCTCTTGGGCACGATCACCAGCCCATCCTTGCCCACCCAGTCCTCGTGCTCCTCGTCGGGCCGCCCAGGCACGTGTCGGATGTGGACATTCTTGCCAATGCGCGCGTTCTTGTCGATGATGGCGCACTCGATCATCGATCCCTCGCCGATCCCTACGTCGGGGCGCCCCAGACGAGCGTTCTCCTCCCGATCCTCATCCGTCTCGTAGGAGTCGGCCCCCATCAGCACGGACGATGCGACGATCGCATCGGGACCCACCAACCCACGCAGGCCGAGCACGGAGTTCGTGACCTCGGAGCCGTAGATCCTGCAGCCATCACCGAGCAGCACACCGTCCAGCTCCGAGCAATATGATTCACAAGGTGGAAGGAAGCGGGCGTGCGTGTAGACCGGTCGGTGCGGTGCGTTCAGGTCGAAGGGCGGATCGCCCGACACCAGCTCCAGGTTCACCTCATAGAAACGACGAATGTTCCGATGTCAGCCCAGAACTCGTCAAACACGTAGCCCATCACGCGACGATCGGGCAGCGCTGCGGGGATGATCTCCTTGCCAAAGTCATCGCCCGAAGCCTTGAGGAGTTCGAACAACAACTGAGTCGAGAAGAGGTAGATTCCCATCGACGCCATATAAGGCTCGTCCGAATCCGGCATGCTCTCGAGCCCATCCAACTCATCCGCAGGCGGCTTCTCGGTGAAGCTGACAATCTCGCCGTTGGGGCTGCGCTTCAGAATGCCCAGGGCTGGCGCCGCCTCGGCGCGGACCGGCTGCACGGCCAGCGTGATGTCCGCGCCGGCGTCTACGTGGGATTCGAGGAACTTGCCGTAGTCCATGCGATACAGGTGATCCCCCGCCAAGACGAGCACGTAGTCCGTCCCGGCGGCTCTTATCTCGACCAGTTGCTGCCGAACCGCATCGGCCGTGCCCTGGTACCACTCGGTGTTCTCCAACGTCTGCTCGGCCGCCAGGATCTCCACCCATCCTTCGGTGAACTTGTCGCGGCGGTACGTCCGGAAGATGTGCCGGTGGAGCAAGGGTGACTTGAACTGGGTCAAGATGTCGATCTTGTCGATGCCCGAGTGGAGGCAATTGCTGATGGGAATATCGATCAGCCGATACTTGCCTGCCAGCGGCACAGCCGGCCTGGCTCGCTTCTTGGTCAGTGGATAGAGTCGAGTCCCGCGCCCTCCCCCCAGAATCAGGGCCAATACGTCCTGCACCACAATTATGTGCTTTCCCCATCCAGGCTGCTTGGTTACGTCCCTATCGGACGCGCTTATAGTGGTTGATCAGGCCGTTGGTCGAGGCATCGTGGGTTGAGACCGGCTCCTCCCCGCTCAGCTCGGGCAGAACCGTCTTGGCCAGTTGCTTGCCGAGCTCGACCCCCATCTGGTCGAACGAGTTGACGTTCCAGATGATGCCCTGCGTGAATATCTTGTGCTCGTAGAGGGCGATGAGCGAGCCCAGCGTCCTTGGCGTCAGCTTTGGGTACAGGAATGAGTTGGTGGGCCTGTTTCCGGGGAACGTCTTCGCCGCAGTCAACCTCTCCAGGTGCTCTCCTTTATAGCCCTGTGCCACGAGTTCAGCCCGGACCTCCTCTGCCCTCTTCCCCTTCATCAAGGCCTCGGTCTGGGCCAGGAAGTTGGAAAGCAAGATGCGATGGTGCTCACCCAGCGGATTATGGCTCTGAGCCGCCGCCAGGAAATCACAGGGGACGAGCTTGGTTCCTTGGTGAATCAGCTGATAGAAGGCATGCTGCCCGTTGGTGCCTGGCTGCCCCCAGAGAATCGGACCGGTGCTGTAGTCGACCCACTCCCCGCGCTGCGTCACGCTCTTTCCATTGCTCTCCATGTCCCCTTGCTGAAAGTAGGCCGGGAAATAGGTCAGGTAGTTGTCGTAGGGCAGGATGGCGTGAGACTGTGCCCCGAAGAAGTTATTGTACCAGATGCCAAGCAGGGCCATGGTGACCGGGACATTCTTCTCAAACGTAGCGCTACGGAAGTGCTGGTCCACTTGGTGAGCACCGCTGAGAAGCTCCCCAAACTTGTCCATGCCGATATAGAGCGCGACGGAGAGGCCGATGGCAGACCACAGCGAGTAGCGGCCACCCACCCAGTCCCAGAACTCGAACATATTCGCGGTGTCGATGCCGAACTCGGCGACGCCTTTCTCGTTCGTGGACATGGCCACGAAATGCTTGGCTATCGCCTTCTCGTCGCCGGCCGCGTCGAGAAACCAGGATCTGGCGGACCGGGCATTCGTCATCGTCTCCTGGGTGGTGAAGCTCTTCGACGCCACCAGGAAGAGCGTAGATTCGGGATTCACGTTCTTGAGCGCCTCGACCAGATTGGTGCTGTCGACGTTCGACACGAAATGGACGCGAAGATCGGGGGAGCCGTAGGGCTTAAGCGCTGTGGTCACCATCTTGGGTCCCAAGTCAGACCCGCCGATGCCAACGTTGACGATGTCGGTGATGGCCCTGCCCGTGTATCCCCTCCACTGCCCGGAGCGCACCGCCTCGCTGAACCGCCGCATCTTATCCAGCACGCGGTTGACCTCCGGCATCACATCCTCCCCGTCGACGAGAATAGGACGGTTGGAGCGGTTGCGCAGAGCCACGTGGAGCACCGCTCGGTCCTCCGTGGCATTGATCTTCTCGCCGCTGAACATAGCCTGGATCCACTCATTCAGGTTGGCCTCACGAGCCAGATCGATCAGAAGCGACATGGTCTCGTCCGTGACGCGATTCTTGGAGTAGTCGAAGAGGATATCACCGAGCTGCAGCGAGAAGCGTTCAAAGCGCTGCGGATCACGGCCAAACAGATCCCGCATGTGCACGTCGTCCATCTCAAGTTGATGCTTGATCAGTGCCTGCCAGGCAGGCGACTCGGTCAAGTTAGACATCACATTCCTCCTTAACGGATAAGGTCCGTTTTCAGGAATCTCGGCGGAGCCTCGAGTTCCCACAATCCTCAGGCAGCTCCGGCGAGGGACGGCTCGCCTAGAGCGATGGGTCACGTTCCTCGACGAGAGGTCATCAGGCACGCCTTGTCCCCTGGATTCTCAGTGTACAGGTGCGCGATCGCCTTGTCCAGCCGGCCTTGCTGTCTCTTAAGTCATGTGGTCACCGGACATTGGGACATCCAACGAAGGGAAGCGGATGGATTCGATACGACGCCAACTATTGGCCCTCGAATCCGTAGGAACGAGTCCGGTTTCGCCCCCATTACCCGTGACAACCGGCGCGTCCGCTCCACCGGGCGACCAGCGTCGTCGTCAGGTCGTCTTTCCGCCGGGAGTCTGACCACAGGCTGGAGAGAAAACGCTCCCGAATACACGGTCAGTGCTGCGTCCTATCGCCAGGCGATACGCAGCCGGCCCCGCTCACTCGCGCGCCGTGAGGTGCCCGCTCGACCGGCCCGCTTGTCAAGGAATGTCTGATGTGTGGCCGGTGAATGCGACTTTTGTCGCAGACAGGGGACCCCTTTGGCTGGTAACCTGGGGTTACAGAGAGAAAGCATCGGCGGTCCCTTCTGCCGGGATGGCACGTACGGGCGACAGAATGAGCGCACCGGTGCGGCATCCGTGTTCAGCGGGGTCCAGAATGCCGCATCCAAGCGTGGACCTAGGGGGCGGAAAAGAGTGTGGAATGTGGAGATGCGGACGCGTTTCTGACCTACAAGGAGGTAGCTGATGACTGAGCGTCGCGTGGGAGAGATAACAGATGTCCTGCGCCGAGTGACGAGCGGGACAGGTCGCGGTGAAATCGAGCAAGACGCGGAGGAGTTGATGCGCACCATCACGCCACGAGAGCTGTCCCTGGCTGAGCAGGAGCTGTTGGAGGAGGGCATCGAGCCGGAGGAGCTGGGCCATCTGTGTGAGGTCCATCTTCGTGCCCTCTCCGACGAAATCAAGGGCTTCCGGGCAGAGCTCCCTGCAGGCCAACCGGTGGATACGCTCATGGCCGAGCACGAGGTGATCCTCGAGGCTCTACAGGAACTCGAGAAGGTCAACGAGGACGTGCAGCAGGCGGATGCCCTCCGGGACGAGCACGCCGAGCGCCTGGAGCACATCGCCACGCACCTCGTGGAGGCTGAACTCCATCACCAGAGGGAGGAGGAGGCCCTCTTCCCGCAGGTGGAGCAGCGCGGGGTCACCGGACCGCCCCGGACTATGCGGCTGGAGCACGACGATTTGCGCCCGCGCAAGCATGAGCTCTTGGAGCTGGGTCAGCGGTCTGACTCGATGCCCTTCGCAGATTTCAAGGAGCGGTTGAATGACCTGACCACCTACCTGGTCTTCAATCTGCGAGATCACATCTTCAAGGAGGACAACATCCTCTATCCAGCGGCGGTGGAGGTCGTGACCGATCCGACCGTCTGGGACAGAGTGAAGGCTCAGTGCGACGAGATTGGCTACTCCTGCTTCACGCCGGAAGCCGAGAAGGCCGTTCCGGCGCCTTGACGCCCGACAGTTCGCGATCGTGACACGCCAAGGGCACTCAAGGCAAGACACGACGAAGACATGCTGGATAGAGGGAGGCACAGCTCATGGCTCTGCATAAGAGCTGCCCCGGCGCCATCGGCTATCGAGAGCCGGTGCCCGAGTACGTCGGCTGCCCCGCGTGCGGGGAGGAAACGGAAATCTGGTCTCACGGGCCAGTCGGAGAGTGTCATCTTTGCGGCGCACCACTCTACAAGGACGGAGGACCGTCCTGCATCGATTGGTGCAGCTATGCAGAAGAATGCATCGGCGAGGAGGAGTATGAGCGCTTGATGGAAGAAAGGGAGATGGCAAGAGAGATGATCGAAGAGAGGGGCTAGCCCTGCGTCCGATGTCGAGCTGCACGTTACTGATTCCCGACGGCTGCGGGCCGGCTTCAGATGCAGCACACCGACATCAGATACCGTGACGCCGGGTGTCATGCCATTCAGCGCTTGCCGGTTGGCCTGTGCTACAAGCGTACTCGAGGACGTCGACAGTATTAGCCAGGATCGGCAGGCGGGATTCGAGACGGACCGGTGCATAGACTCCGGTATGCGCGCCCCGTGAAAGCGAGATCGTGTGGCGCCACGATCGCAGAAACGAGAGGTGTCCAATGAGCAACATGAGAACGAAGACGCTGGACCAGGCCGCTCAGCACGTCCTGGAAAGATCCGAGATGGAGGGGATACCCACTGCCTTTAGCCGTGTAGACGATATGCATCCCTGTCCAATCGGGGCCGATGGGCGCTGCTGCAAGAACTGCGCGATGGGCCCCTGCCGGCTGGTCAAGGAGGGACAGACGGGCATCTGTGGAGCTACACGAAAGACCGTGAGCGCCCGCAACCTGGCTCGCGCCATCGCAGTCGGAGCGGCTGCTCACTCCGATCACGGTCGCGACGTCGCGCTTACGCTCTTGGCCGCAGCCACTGGTGACGCCCCCGAC
>JASFVD010000041.1:0-10981 GCA_050050015.1 Anaerolineae bacterium
GAGGTTGGAAACGATGGGGTTGTCCGATGCCATGCCGTCGGAGCGGATGTCTACAAAGAAAGGATAGTCGATAGCCTGGATTTCCCGCACCTGGGTGCCGCCTACGTTCCGTGTTGTCTGCACTGGGAAGGGCTCGTTCTGGGGATCCATGACCAACGACTGTTCGATGCTGACGCCATAATGTGCCAGCATGTCGCTCAGATTGCCCTCCAGCGGCTTGAGCGCCAGTCCTCCCTGCATCTGGTCGACCTGGATGCCGTAGTTGCCGGCGGCGGCTAACACCGCTCCGCCCCTCATCAGGTATTGGTCTATGGCGAAGCGTTCCTTGTCCGTCATGCCCTGGGGCCCCACAAGGACAAGCACGTCGGCGTCGGTCGGTACCTGTCCTGTGCTTAAATCGACCCTGCGCACCTCGTACTCCTGTGCCAGCGACTCCTGCACCTGCTGCCAACTGGAGATAGGCTGCTGCATCTGTCCCATCATCGTCTGCTGTGGCTGGGTCGAGGGTGTCCACAGCCCGACCACCTTCAAGAAGCCAGGGGACAATCGCTTAAGCGTGTTCTCGATGGAGGACCGGATGTCTGCTTCTGTCATCTCCCCTGACGGATATATCACCTGTTCTTGATCGCCTACCCGCAGGACCATGTGCAGATAGTAGGACTCGCTGGAGAACAGCGATCTGGCGAAAGGCTGAATCTCATATTGCTCGTAGAGTTGCTCCCGCGTGACTGGGCTGTCTGGCGCGTCCGGATTCACCACCGTATACGTGAATTTGCCGCTTGATTCACTGGCGATGGTGTCAGCTACGGATTCGATCGTGTCAGGAATATCCGACAGCTGTTCCGGCATCGTCTCGGGCGTCAGGTAGATGGTCAACTCCGCTGGTTCCTCCAGGGCTGCCAGCACTGCTTCGACACTCTGGAAGCCATACACCACCTTCTTGGTGGCGCTGGTCAGGTCGTATTCCAGGTTGCGAAGCCGAACGTCCACGCTGCCGCCGCTCGACTGTACCTCGATCAGGTCCTGGAAACCGAGCACGACGTGCTGGTCCCCGTAGCGGATCAGAATGTCGAAGTAGGAGTTGATCACCGATTGCTCGTACCGCCCCGAGACCTGGAACGGACTGGGCGTGATTCCATAGGTCTGGTTGGCCTCCGCCTCTAGCTCTGGATGCTTGGCTGGATCGATAACCTCTAGCTCCATCTTGTCGCCGGCAGCCACGTCGTACTCGCGCAACATGTCGCGGATTTCGGGGACCAGAGGTGCCAGCAACGGGTGGGTCTTCTCGCTGAAGTAGCCTCGCACAAGAAGCGGCTCCTGCAGGTTGCGTAGCAGGTCTCGCGTCGTCTGTGATAGCGTGTACTGTCGACTCTCAGTGAGATCTAGCCGCAGGGCCTGAGCGCGCAACGGGAAGACCCAGACGTTCACCAGCACCAGGTTCGACACCACGAGAACTGACGTGAGCGTCACAGCGCGTCGATACCAACGCGTCCGCTTCCCTTTGCTCCAGCGCTTGCTGTCCAGCGAGACGCTGTTGAGCGTGAGGAAGATGCCCGTCAGAGAAAGGTAGTAAAGCAAGTCCCGGAGATCGACCACGCCACGCTCGATACTCTCGAAGCGGCTGCCGGATCCGATGGCGCGCAGAATCTGCCCCACATCGTCGCCGAAGAACTCGGTAAGCCCGCGCGTGCCAACGAGGTAGAACAGCCCGCAGAGGAGGACGGCGAGAATCAGGGACACGATCTGGTTGTCTGTCCGTGAGGAGACGAACAGGCCAATAGCCGTGTAGGCGCCCGCCAACAACATAGCTGCCAGGTACCCGCCGACAACGGGTCCCCAATCCAGGTTGCCCAACATCTCCACAGTGATCGGCAGGAAGACAGTGAGCCCAAGGGCGACGGCGATCAGAGCCATCACAGCAAGGAACTTGCCGATCACCAGCTGAATTGGAGACACGGGCAGGGAAAGCAGTACCTCCAAGGTGCCCGATCGTTCCTCCTCGCTCCACTGACGCATCGTCAACGCTGCGACCAGGAAGATCATCAGCACTGGTATCCAGCGGAAGAGGGGCCGGACATCGGCGATGCCGCGGGCGAAGAACGTGTCTACCCAGAAGAAGGAGAACAGTGTGACCGCCAAGAAGACGCCCACGAAGATGAGGGCCATCGGCGAACCGAAGTAGCCCTCCAACTCCTTACGCGTAATTGAGAGCATTCGTTTCACGGTTGTAGTACCTCCAAGGCTGTAGCTCGATGTCAAGAACTGGTGACCAGCTCGTTGAAGACGGATTCCAGCGTTCGGACGTCCTGTCGCAGTTCGCGCACGGGCCAACCCTCCGTACGCGCCGCATCATAGATGGCTGGGCAAAGATCAGCGTCTCCGTCTTTGCCCAGGATGCGATATGCGGGGAAGCGCTGCTCCCCTGCTGCTCGGTCCATCTGTATAGCCTCGACGCCCTTGACGTCGGGCAGGCGCGAGAGCGTCTGACGCACTCGAGGCACTTCATCGTTGAGGACCAGGATGGCGTCCGAAGTGGAGGCCAGCTCCGAGAGCTCCGCGTCAGCTCTGATACGTCCGTTGATAAGAATGATGACGCGGTCGCACAGGGCCTCGACCTCCGAGAGAATGTGTGTGGAAAGAAGCACGGTGCTCCGTTCAGCCAGACGACGGATTAGACGGCGCACCTCGACTACCTGCGTCGGGTCCAGACCAATCGTCGGCTCGTCCAGTATCAAGAGGCGAGGCTTGTGGATGATCGCCTGAGCCAGACCCACCCGCTGGCGGAACCCCTTGCTCAACTCACCTATTGGTCTTACGAGATGATCGGCTAAGCCGGTAGCATAGACCGCCTCTGAGATGTGGGCCCGACGATCCTCCTCGGGAACGCCGCGCAGCTCAGCCATCATCTTGAGGTAGCCCTGCACGGTGAGCTCCGGGTATAGTGGTGCGGTCTCCGGCAGGTACCCTATCTGTGCCTGGACCTCGCGCGTGTGCTCGAGGGCATCACTGCCGTTCACAATGACAGCCCCCTCGTCCGGCTGCAGGCTACCCGTAAGGATCTTGATTGTCGTTGTCTTGCCGGCGCCATTGGGGCCGAGTAACCCGACGATCTCACCTGCAGAGACGTCGAAGCTGATGCCGCGCAGGGCCTCAATGGGACCGTAGGACTTGGTCACGTTCTTGACGTCAATCATCTACAACCTCCCGTACAACTCGATCAGTAGAGAATCCACCAAGGGCCTTCGCCGCGCAGGGGAGTGGGCTGCATGCCTGCGTCAGCCGGCTCCTCCCATTGAGGCTCAGACTCCCGTCAAAGTCAAGGTCGGCGGCACCCATTTTCTTGTGCTTGCAGTGCCTCTGACCCTGTAACATAGCATTCGAATCAAGGTGTCTTGCGACAGTCTAGAGGTCAGACGCTGACTCCGGGCAGCCGCATCGGTCCCGCTGCCGCCGACTCCACGGCCAAGGTCCTGGACGGAAATGGATGCGATGCAGATTGACACGCATGGAGAAACCCGGTGGCCTGCGCCGGAGGCTCTATCGAAAAGGGCCCTCGCGCACAGGTACCGGGTTTCTGTTCGAATACGCTCTAACTTGGTTCTGGCGTCATATCGCTGTCGACGACACTAGGCTGGGAGGGCAAGTCCAGACTTGCTGCACAGGCCAGCGCGGCGCCTGCTGCTGCCGACCCTGAGCGTGCGCTCTAGCTCAGGTAAGGCCGCAGCTTCCGTCGGTAGCGAGGGTGTCGCAGCTTCTTTAGCGCCTTGCCCTCGATCTGGCGGATGCGCTCCCGGGTCACCCCCAGCTTCTCCCCGACCTCTCTCAGCGTGTACGTGTCCGCTCCCCCGAGGCCGAACCGCATGCGCAACACGCGAACCTCGCGAGGCGTCAGGGTGCTGAGCGCATCCTGAAGATCCTCGTGCAGCAGATGCATCTCGGTTCGCTGTGCGGGGGACGGAGTGTCCTCATCCTCCAAGAAGTCTCCGAATTCGCTTTCCCCTTCCTCGTCTATCGGCTTCTCCAACGAGAGGGGTCGCTGCGATACGCCCATCAGCCAGCGAACGCGTTCTGGTTCGAGATCGACCTCTTCGGCGATCTCCTCCGGCGTGGGACGACGACCCAGATCCTGTTCCAGGCCCGCCGCTATCTGATAGAGCTTTCGGATGCGATCGTTGGTGTGCACCGGAATGCGGATATTGCGGCCCTGCTGCTTCAGGGTCCTGGCGACCGACTGTCGGATCCACCACGTGGCGTACGTGCCGAACTTCGTGCCTCGCTCGTAGTCGAATTTGTCAGCAGCTTTGATGAGCCCGATATTGCCGGCCTGAATCAGGTCGAGGAACGACAGGCCCTGTCCGCGATATCGTTTGGCGATGCTCACCACGAGTCGCGTGTTTGCGCGGATCAGATGCTCACGAGCGGCCTCGCCATCGACGACCAGACGTTCAAGCTCATCTCTCTTGTCCGGGCCATGGCCATTTCGGTCCAGCTTCTTCTTCGCCTTATGCCCGCGCTCCATCCTCTTGGCGAGTTCGACCTCCTCCTCGCGCGTGAGAAGAGGCTCTCGCCCCATCTCTTTGAAGTACAGGCTCACGGCATTGTCGACCGAGATCGAACTTAGGTCAGATGACTCACCTACACCTTCTTCGTCCTTCTCACGATGCGCCACGTGTGCGTCAACTTCGCCTTCGACGACGTCGGCCTCGCTGTCGACGACCTCTATGTCCTGTTCATGCAAGAAGGTAAAGAAGTCCTCGAGATCAGAGAGGTCCTCCTCCGCCTCCGGGAAAGCTTCCATAATCTGATCCAAGGTAAGATATCCCTCTTCCTCGGCCTCATCCAGGAGCCATTCAACGTCCTCAAACTGCTCCTCAATGTCGTATCTTTCAATCACAAGTGTCCTCCTCAAACCCATCGGAAGTCTCCAGCCGACCATCCGCCTCTACGCTGCCCCGGTCAAACAGCGATCGCAACCCTGGTCTCGGCGCGGCACGCTCGGTTTGAACGAGCCGCTTTAGCGGACACTCCCGACACTAACTCAACAAAACGGATCATCCCTGGTGCTCGCGGGCCCATTGTCAACTCGAAAGCGATCAGACACCAAGGGACAAGAAACCCGGCTTCTGAGGAAGTCGGGCCTCGATCTGGCTCTAACTCAGCTTACCTGTCTGATCGTCTCGAACTCAATCGTCCGCCGCTAGTGCGGCTTCACCACTGGACGATCGCCTTGAAAGTGACGGCAACACCTCTCAGTGTCATTCGTGGATCAACTCTTCTACTGCCTTCAGTATGTCATAGGTTCATAAGAGTCTCGTAGGAACCGTGTAAGAAACACGTTAGAAGAGCTCTACCTCAGTGGCAGAGCTCAGTGCGTGATTAGGTAGATTAACTACATCATAATTGCTTTTCCCGAGAATGTCAAACCGGGCTCGGCGGCCTGGCAACGGTGGGGAGGACGCCACGCCGCGAGAGATGTGCTGCCTTTGCCCGAGGCAGCGTTCGCGCTTATAATACCTGACGAGCCTTGCTCTGGACACCCTAGGGCAAGGCTGCTCCCCGCGACCCGCGAGCATCGAACCCGACGACGCAGGCATTTGACGTGCGATGCGCCGCTGAGGAAGGAGCCAGTAGGAGACCGATGACTAGACGAGCGACCGTGTTTACGATTCTGGTTGCGATCTGCGCGCTGATGCTGAGCAGCTGTCAGGTCATAGGGCTCCTGCACAGGGACGTCGGAGACACACCGGCACCTACGTCCGTGCCCCTCGCAACGGCCAGCTCAAGAGTACCGGCTGCGACGGCGGAGCAGCAACAGCCCTCGGGTGCGCGTACGTCCACTACCAAGCCGACCGCGACGGCTGGACAACTGACAACTCCTGAAGCAACGGCGCAGGGACAGCCCGCGGACGCTCCAGGGCCGACGAGCATCCTTCCGCCCAGATACGAGGTGAGCCTTCCGTCGGGCTTTGGTGTATCGATCTTCGCCGAGGGGTTGCAGGGGCCTCGCATGATGACTTTGGGCCCCGATGATCAAGTGTACGTGGCTGAGCGGGGAGCCGGCCGAGTCTTGCGCCTACCAGACCGGGATGGCGACGGAGTAGCGGATGAAGTTGAGGTGGCTGCCGACGGGCTCACCGCGCCCAGCAGCATTGACTTCTTCAGGGATGGCTCGATGTATGTGGGCGAGACGACGCGCATCCTCCGTCTGAGCGACCAAGACGGAGATGGCTTCTTTGAAGAACGAGGGATAATCATTGATGGGCTGCCCGGCGGAGGGCACAGCACGCGGACGGTCCTCTTCGACCCCAATTGGGAGTACCTTTACGTCTCCATTGGCTCCTCCTGCAACGTCTGCATCGAGGAAGACGCGAGGCGAGCAACCATCATGCGATACCGGCCCGACGGAAGCGACGGGGCAGTCTTCGCAGAAGGCCTCCGAAACGCCGTAGGGATCACATTCCGTCCGGGCACCTCTCAGCTCTGGGCCACCAACAATGGACGGGACTGGCTGGGCGACGACCAACCGCCGGAGACAATCTACCTGGTGGAAAGTGGCGACGACGCCGGCTGGCCCCACTGTCACTCCGGCCGTATCGTTGATCCCGAATTTGGCGAGTCCGGAGCCTGTGAGGGTGTGGAAGACCCGATTGTCGAGATGCAGGCGCACTCGGCCCCGTTGGGTTTGACGTTCTATGCTGGAGAGCAGTTCCCGAGCGACTATCGCGGGGATCTGTTTGTTGCCTTCCATGGTTCGTGGAACCGGACGACGCCAACTGGCTACAAAGTCGTGCGCGTACCATTCGGAGGCGCGCAGCCCGGTCCTGTGCAGGACTTCGCCACCGGGTGGCTGCGTGATGACGGTTTCCGGTGGGGCCGCCCCGTCGACGTGCTTACTGGACCCCGTGGAAGCCTCCTCGTCTCCGACGACAGTGACGGCTTCATTTACCGTGTCTTCTACGAGGGCGAGTGACGAACTGCGATGTTCGCCTTCTCATTGACGCTTGGCGATGCCTAGAGAAACATCTCCCAACAGAGATCAAGCCATCCTCCGGGACCGCAATCTCCATGTTGTCTTCGGTGTCACGTTGATGGCCGTCCTGGGGGTGTCTAGCATCACCCCCGCTTTTCCCCGGATTGGGCGCTCCCTGGACCTGCCGTCGCAAGCTGTAGGAAACCTGATCACCGTTTTCACTCTGCCGGGCGTCGCTCTGGCGCCCTTGCTGGGTGTCTTGGCCGATCGTTGGGGTCGGACACGCATTCTGGTGCCTGCGCTGATCGTGTTTGGCCTGGCCGGAGGCGCCTGTGGGCTGGCCCGGGACTTCGACCTGCTGCTGGCCTTGCGCTTCGTCCAAGGAATTGGCGCAGCTGCGCTGAGCGTCTTGTACATCACGCTCATTGGAGATCTCTACAGTGGTCAGGATCGCACTGCGGCGATGGGGTACAACGCCAGCGTGCTCAGTGTGGGAACTGCTGCCTATCCGGCTATTGGGGGCGCGCTGGCTACACTGGGATGGCACTACCCCTTTGCACTGTCACTCCTGGCGATTCCCGTGGGAGTCGCGGTGATGTTCGCACTCAAGAACCCAGAGCCGATGAACGATCAGGGATTTCGGTCGTACGCGGACAGAGTGTGGGCAAGCATCAAACATGTCGAGGCGGTTGCCCTGTTCGCGTTGACCCTTCTAACGTTCTTCGTCATCTACGGCACCTATCTGACCTATTTTCCGTTTCTCATGGAGCAGGCTTTCGAGGCCTCACCCCTGCTGATTGGCGTCACGATGTCTGCCATGTCGCTGACCACGGCTCTGACGTCATCTCAGCTGGGCAGGCTGGTGAGGCTTTTCTCCAAGAGGAGATTGCTCCAGATTTCGTGCGTTTGCTACGTTCTGGCGCTGCTGGCGATGCCTAGGATTCCCAGCGTGTGGCTACTTTGGGTTCCGAACGGCCTACTGGGCATCGCGCAGGGCCTGAGCATTCCGAATCTACAAACCCTGTTGGCAGGGCTGGCACCGATCGAGCATCGCGGAGCATTCATGGCTGTTAACGGCGTAGCCCTCCGGCTGGGACAGACGCTGGGACCTCCGCTGATGGGACTCGTGTTCAGCGTCTGGGGGATGGATAGCACGTTCTACACCAGTGCGGCCGTTGCAGCGGCTATGCTGGTGTTGACCACCACAGTTGTTCAGAGGAGGAGCGATGGAGACCGACATCGACAGATTGCTGGCTAGCTTCGTTGAGATGCGAAGGGAAGCGAATGTGAATGCATGTTTCGGGGAGCCAGTCACCCTCGAAGGGCGAACTGTGATCCCTGTCGCCAAGACAACATATGGCTTCGGAATGGGTGCAGGACGAGGGCCAACGACAGAGGCGGATGAGGGTATTCGAGACGCGGACAAGATAGGCCCCGGCGCTGGTGGTGGCGCGAGAAGCTCCCCGCTGGGGGTCATCGAGGTAACGTCACAAGGGGCTCGGTACGAATCCGTCGTCGATAGGCAGAGGGTTGCTTTGGTGAGCATGCTGGTTGGAGCGTGGGGCGTATTCTGGCTGTCTCGCGCTCTGATGGCCATATTCGGACGAAGGGAGTAGGCTGAGGACCAGCCTGCTGTAGCCCTGGAGCAGAGCAGCTGGGCTGGGCCGGGGCACTATGCTCAGAGCTTGCGCCGCTGAGGTGGGAGCTGGGACGACGATGTACGAGGGGCGTCGAGCCCTACTCGTCCTGCCGTCGGCATCCTCCGGACTGCGGTTCGTGGGGCGGCTTTGGCCCAGACGACGTTGAGTCCTGGCGGTTGAATACCCTTGTAGCGAGTGTCGCGACTATGTCGTGTGACAGCAGCTGCAGGGGGGAGAGGTTTGCCATCATAAGTTCGCCGGTGGTATAATCTGCCCCACAAAGGAAGAGAGGGGAGCCATGCAACCACCCGTCGATCCACTTTTGATCCATTTCACTCAGAACTGGGGCATTCACTGGTACGGCATCCTGATCGTCGCAGGCGTCATGCTGGGCTCCCTCTACGCCGCCCTGCAAGCCAGACGGAATGGGGACGATCCAGACCATGTATGGAACGCGCTAGTCCTTGCCATCGTCCTGGGCCTGATCGGAGCTCGTCTCTACCACGTCTTCTCCGATCCCCGGGGCGGGATGGTGGGGTGGGACTACTACCGACAGCATCCGGTCGAGATCCTGTATGTCTGGGAGGGAGGCCTGGGTATCTATGGCGCCATCGCCGGTGGGCTCCTTGGCGTGGTGCTCTACACCTGGCGCGCCGGGCTGCGGCCATTGAAGTGGCTTGACTACGGAGCCCCGGGCCTGGCGCTGGGACAGGCCGTCGGGCGCTGGGGGAACTTCATCAATCAAGAGCTGTATGGGCCGCCCACGACCCTTCCGTGGGGGTTAAAGATCGATCCAGCGCACCGGATCACGCCCTACGACAACCTGGAGAAGTATCTGCCGGACACGCTTTTTCATCCCACGTTCCTCTACGAGTCCATCTGGTGTCTGTTCCTGTTTGGCGGTCTAGCCTACGTCGCACACAGGTTCAGAGATCGGCTGCGAGAGGGAGACATCCTGCTCTCCTACCTGATAGGCTATCCGCTGGGCCGCTTCTTCCTCGAGTACCTGCGCCCCGATGCCTGGATGGTTGGCCCGATTGCTGCCGCTCAGCTTTTTGCCCTCATCTCCATTGTGGGTGCAGGCGGAATTCTGGTAGCACGTCACACGGTAGCGAAGACGGCCGTCCCGGGAGATGAGTCGTCAGACTCAAAGTCGACCGAGGCCGACGAGGACCAGAGCGTAGACGGGCCAGAGTAGGCATCCGTCGTGAGAGGGCCCCACGGTCTCACGGGAAGGGGCGCCACAGCGAAACCGGGGCGTGGTCAGGATTCGTTGGCGAGCAGGAGTGAATAGTTGGCCGGGGAGGCTGGACGAGAGGAAGGCGGGCTAGCACGAAGCTCCCTCCTTTGAGGAGACGGACGAGGACCAGAGGGAAACGGGCAGATGGGCAGAGACGAAGAACTCTATCGTTTACAGCAACTCGACAGCGAGCGGGATGCCGCGGAACGTCGACTGGCGGAGATAGAGACCACGCTCCAGGACGACCGAGTACTTCGTGAGGCCCGTCGGAGCTTGGAGGAGGCCCAAGAGCACGTTCAGGTTTGTCAGGCGAGACAGCGCGACCTCGAGTTGGAGATGGAGAGCCTTTCAGACAAGATGTCAAGCTCGGAGAGGCGTCTGTACGGGGGGAAGGTCAAGAATCCCAAGGAACTCTCCGACCTGCAAGCAGAGGTAGCCTCATTGAAGCGCCGACGGCAGAAGCTGGAGGACGAGCTTCTGGAGGCGATGATCAATCGGGAAGAGGCGCAGGTCGCGAGAGACGAGGCTGAAGCCCATCTCGAAGAAGTCGAATCGGACTGGTCGACGCTGCAGCTCGAGCTCGAACGGGAACGAGACGAGTTGCAGCAGCGTCTCGGGGACATTGAGCAGAACCGGGAGTCTGTCGTGCTTCACATCGATGCCGAGACTCTGGCAACGTACGAGCGAGTGCGTGAACAGAAAGGTGGTCAGGCCGTAGCGCAGATACGGGATGACGTCTGCTCGGCGTGCGGCGTCAGGGTCCCTCCCAGTGCGGAGTGGAAACTGCGTCAGGGGGGTATGATCCAGTGCGACACATGTGGTCGGATTCTCGTGTCAGGCCGGGAGGTCTAGAAAGCCTCATGGCCTCCCGCTTGGGAGGCCATGATAGCGAAAGGAGGGTAACCACCGAAAGCTAGGTTCCGGGGGACGGAAAAGCCGTCCCAAAGGTTGCCCTAAGTCTACCGGTTGGCCACTCCTGCGTCAATAGTACCAATGTACCAACTCCGCTTGAGCGCGAGCTTGGGCCGACGTGCCGGAAGTGACCGTAAGCCATCCACGGAGCATGCGGACCAGCCTCGCCGCGCAGAGCCGATACGTTCGACGTTAGCCCCTCGATTCCCTCGTTCTCTC